>CALYTX010000184.1 GCA_945487985.1 uncultured Verrucomicrobiota bacterium
ATCCAGGTGTGCCTGGGCACTGCGTTCTACATTCGCGGCGGCGACGATCTGCTCAAGGAGTTGGAGAAAATTCTCGGTATTGGTCTTAACGCCACGACAGCTGACGGCATGTTCTCAATCGAGGCGGTTCGCTGCCTTGGTTGCTGCGGCCTGGCGCCGGTCATCGTCGTCAACGGCAATGTCCACGGTCGGCTTACGGCGAAGGATGTAGCGGGCGTCATTGAACAGTATCGCAAACAGGGTTAAGGAGATTCGAAAATGGGTAAATTGACTTTGGCGGATCTCCGCAAGCTACGCGAATCCACTAAAAAAGGTATGGAAATGCGCGACAGCGCCAACAAGGGCGCTCGCGTGATCGTTTCGATGGGCACTTGCGGCATTGCCGCAGGCGCGAAGGCGACGTTCGATGCGTTCATCGAGCAACTCCTCGCGCGGGGAATGACCGATGTCCTCGTCAGCCAGACTGGTTGCATGGGTTTCTGCCAGCACGAGCCGACGATTGAGGTGTCAGTGCCCGGCATGGAGTCCGCCGTCTATGGCGATGTGAAGGCGGATGTGGTCGAGCAGATTATCAACACGCATCTTGTGGGCAAGGAGATTGTCAAGAATCTCCAGCTCCAGAAGCCGTCCATTGACATCATCAAGGAGGCTTGATTATGGCTATTGAATCTCATGTTCTCGTGTGCGGCGGCTCGGCGTGCAGTTCGAGCGGTTCCAACCAGATTGTCGCCGAATTCAAGAAGGAGTTTGAAGCGCAAGGCATTGCTGGAAAGGTCGAGATTCTCCAGACTGGTTGTCTTGGCTTCTGCGAACAGGGTCCGATCGTCAAGATCATGCCTCAGGGTACGTTCTACGTTCATGTGAAACCCGAGGATGTCAAAGAAATTGTCGCCGAGCATCTCGTCAAGGGGCGCGTTGTCGGCCGGTTGTGCTACGATCCGTCACAAGCGAAGGATCCGCATGCCGAGGCGAACATTCCGTTTTACAAGAAGCAGTTCCGCATCGTCCTGCGCAACTGCGGCGTAATCAACCCCGAGAAGATTGAGGATTACATCGCCCGCGACGGCTACAAGGCGCTCGAGAAGGTGCTTTTCGAGATGACGCCCGAGCAAGTCGTCGAGGAGATGAAGAAGTCGGGGTTGCGTGGCCGCGGCGGCGCTGGTTTTCCGACTGGCGTGAAGTGGGAGTCGGCGGCGAAGCAGCCGAAGGGCCAGAAGTACATGATTTGCAATGCAGATGAGGGCGATCCAGGCGCGTACATGGATCGTGCGACACTCGAAGGCGATCCCCATTCTGTGCTTGAGGCGATGGTTATCGGCGGCTATGCCGTCGGTGCCGACAAAGGCTACATCTATATCCGTGCGGAATATCCGCTCGCAATCGAACGTCTCCAGGTCGCCATCGGGCAGGCGCGCGAGATGGGACTTCTGGGCGAAGACATTCTCGGCAGCGGATTTAATTTCGATATCGAGCTGCGCTTTGGTGCCGGTGCGTTTGTCTGCGGCGAGGGGACAGCCCTGCAGCACTCGATTGAAGGCAAGCGCGGCATGCCGCGTCCGAAGCCGCCAAACTCAGTCGTTGCCGGTCTTTGGGCTCGTCCGACCGTCATTAACAACGTCGAGACGCTGGCGACGGTTCCGGTAATCATCAACAAGGGTGCCGAGTGGTTCACCAAAATCGGTACGCCCGACACTCCGGGCACGAAGGTGTTCGCGCTCACGGGCAAAGTCAATAACTCGGGTCTTATCGAAGTTCCGATGGGCACGACCTTGCGCGAGATTATCTTCGATATCGGCGGGGGCATCCGCGGCGGCCACAAGTTCAAGGCGGCTCAGACCGGCGGTCCGTCGGGCGGCATGATTCCCGAGGATTTCCTCGACTTGCCGATCGACTTTGGCTCTTTGGCGAAGATTGACTCGATTATGGGCTCTGGCGGCCTTATCGTCATGGACGAGACGGACTGTGTCGTCGACATCGCTAAGTTCTATCTCGACTTCACGGTCGAAGAGAGTTGCGGCAAGTGTGCGCCGTGCCGCATTGGCGGGCGCAAACTGCTGAACTATCTGACGAAGATTTCCGAAGGCCGCGGCACGATGAAGGACATCGAGAACATGGAGCGCATATCCAAGGCAATGTGCAAGGCATCGCTTTGTGGGCTTGGTCAGTCCGCCGCGAACCCAGTTCTCTCCATGCTTAAGTACTTCAGGGAAGAGGTTGTCGAGCATGTCGTGGACAAGAAGTGCCGCGCCGGCAAGTGCTCGAAGCTTCTCCAGTACAAGATTGACCCGGCGAAGTGCAAGGGGTGCACGATGTGCGCCCGCAAGTGTCCGGCCGGCGCGATTTCCGGCTCGGTCAAGAATCCCCACACGATTGACAGCACCAAGTGCGTCAAGTGCGGAGCGTGCGAGGCGACATGCAAGTTCGGGGCGATTTCGCACGGTTGATGCCGTGCGGGAATCGAGACTGGAAAATGAATAAAGATGAACAGAGGTAATTTTTCTATGGCTACTGAACTTGTCAATGTCGAAATCAACGGAATCGCCGTGAAGGCCGAGAAAGGCTGGAATATTCTGCAGGCCGCAAAAAAGGCTGGCATAACTATTCCGACGCTGTGCTATCATCCCGACCTTAAGCCTGGTGCGAGTTGCGGCATCTGCGTAGTCCGTGAACTTCAGCAAGACCGCAAAGACCCGAACAAGTGGCGTCCAGCGCGCAAGCTGGTTCGCGCTTGCGTAGCGAAGGTTCGCGAGGGCATGCGTGTTATTACGCACGATCCCGAGATTGTCGAGACGCGCCGCACAGTTCTGGAACTTATTCTCGCGAACCACCCGAACGATTGCCTACAGTGTCCGCGCTCTGGTTCCTGCGAACTGCAGAAGCTTGCGTCCGACTTTGGGATCCGTGATAATCCATTCCCGAAGGAAGTGATTCACCACGAGAACGACTCTTCCACCGGTTCGATTATCTTGAATCCCGATAAGTGCATTAAGTGCGGGCGTTGCACCGAGGTCTGTCAGGAGATGCAGAACGTCTGGGCGCTCGAGTTCATCGGCCGCGGCGAAAAGACCGTCATGGCCCCGGCTGCGAGCCTGCCGCTCGACAAGTCCCCGTGTATTAAGTGCGGGCAGTGCTCTGCGCACTGTCCGGTCGGGGCGATTTACGAAAACGACCAGACCGCCGAGGTTTGGGAGGCCCTGCGCGACAGCGAGAAGACTTGTGTCGTTCAGATTGCCCCAGCCGTCCGCGGCGCGCTTGGCGAGACGTTCGGCATGCGGCCGGGGGAACTCTCGACTGGCAGGGTCTACGCCGCGCTTCGCC
>CALYTX010000185.1 GCA_945487985.1 uncultured Verrucomicrobiota bacterium
AACTGCAATCCCGAGACGGTCTCGACCGACTACGACACCTCCGACAAGCTCTACTTCGAGCCGGTCACGGTCGAGGATGTGCTGCAGATTTACGAAGCTGAAAAGCCCGAAGGCATCATCGTGCAATTCGGCGGCCAGACTCCGCTCAACATCGCGCGCCAGCTGCAGGAAGCCGGCTGTCGCATTCTCGGCACGCCGGTCGATTCAATCGACGATGCCGAAGACCGCGATCTCTTCCACGCAATTATGGACAAACTCGGCATTCCGATGCCCGAGTCGATGATGGCGAGCGATCTTGAAGGCGCGCTCGAATGCGCGGGCAAGCTCGGCTATCCGCTGATTATCCGTCCGTCGTTCGTCCTCGGCGGACGCGGCATGGAAGTCATTTACGACGAGCAGTTGCTGCGCGAATATGTCGACAAGGCCGTGGGCGTCACGCCCGACCGTCCGCTCTACCTCGATCGCTTCCTTTGTCACGCGATGGAGTGCGAGGCAGATGCGCTTTCGGACGGCAAGGAAGTTTTCATCCCCGCGATTATGCAGCATATCGAGCTGGCCGGCATTCATTCGGGCGACTCGGCCTGCGTGCTGCCGCCGGTGACGATACCTGAAGACGCCAAGGCGACGATTCTCGAATATACGCGCAAGATCGCCGCCGAACTCAAGGTGGTGGGGCTGATGAATATGCAGTTTGCCATCGAGAACGGCAAGGTCTACGTTATCGAAGCCAACCCGCGCGCTTCGCGCACGGTGCCGCTGGTTTCCAAAGTCGCCGGCACGCAGATGGCCGGTATCGCCACCGAGCTGATGCTCGGCAAAACGGTCAGGGAGCTGGGGCTCGACAAGAAGCGGATGATCCCCTACTACGGCGTGAAGGAAGCGGTCATGCCGTTCGAGAAATTCCCCGAGGTCGACCCCGTCCTCGGACCGGAAATGCGCTCGACCGGCGAGGTTCTCGGGCTGGCCGACACTTTTGGCCTTGCCTACTTCAAGTCGCAGGAGGCCGCCCTCTCGCCGCTGCCGACCCAACCGGGCAAGCTGCTCGTGTCGCTCTCTGAAAAGCCCGATGACGCCGTCGCCACCGTGCAGCGCTTCGCGCAACTCGGCTTTGAAGTGGTCGGCACCGAAGGCACGATCAAGTTCCTTGCCGAACACGGAGTAAAGGGTTCGATCGTCGCCAAGATCGGCGAGGGGCGCCCGGATGTTCTCGACCTGATTAAAAACCGCGAGGTGAAGATTATTATCAACACGCCGTCCGGCCGCCGCGACGCGCGCGCCGACGACAGCCGCATCCGCCAGAACGCAATCAAATACAAAGTGCCGTATTTAACGACGCTCGCCGCCGCCCAGGCCGCGGTCGAGGGAATCGGTGCTGCGATGAGCGGACTTGGCGAGGTTCGCTCGTTGCAAAGCTACCATGCGTCGATTCGCCAAGACGGCGCAAAGGAATGCTGACCCAAGGAAGGATTAGGGTTGCCGCCCTGTGGCTGGTCGACGTTTTCTGCGTCGCCGTCATTTGGGCGGCGGTGGTCGGCGCGTATTATCTGGCTGGAAACTGGATGCGCGCGAACGGCTACCCTGGTTGTTCGTGGGGCCGCTACGAGTTGTCGTATTATCTCGGCTTCTGGCCGGTTCCGCTGGCTTTTACCGCGCTCAACGCATCGCTTGGACTGTATCACGGGTATTGGCTCTATCCGTCCGCGCCGCTGCCGCATATTGAGGAGTTCCGACGAATCGTGTGTTCGGCGCTGATGCTCCATACCGGAACGGTTGCCTTTTTCGCTTTTGCCTACGGCACGACTGACGGTTTTTCGCGCTTCGTGGCTTTGACGTCCGGACTCCTCGTGGGAGCGTTTGCGCAATCGTTCCGGAACTGGATGCGGCGCTTGCTGTTCCGTCTGCGCATTGGACAGATTCCAGTTGTTCTGGCCGGCGCGGGACATTCTGCCGCCGCTGTGGCAGAAGTGTTGCGTGATGACGCTTATTCGGCGCTGCGCATTGTTGGCTATTTCGATGGAACCGGCCGGCATGGCGATGATTTGCGTCGCGGACAAGGCGAGGAGCCGTCTTTTCGAAAGTTGGGAATTCCGTATCTGGGCACTCTGGCAGAGATTGTGCCGAAATCGCGCGAACTGGGAGTCAAGATGCTGCTGGCGTGTCAAGATGAACGGTGTTTCCGGGCGCAATTGGACGAATTTTCCAGCTGGTTTGTCTTTATCGATTATCTGCCCGCCGGACGATCCTTCCCGGTTTTTGGAGCCAGGTCGGTGTGTTTCGACGGTCTGGGCGGCTTTGAGCTTGTCAATCAGGGGCGCATGCGGATAAAGCGATTCCAGAAGCGACTGCTGGATACATTGCTTGCCATAGCGGCGTTCGTTTGTCTTTCGCCGTTGTTTGTGGTGATTCCGCTGCTTATAAAGCTTACGAGCAAAGGCCCGGTTTTCTACCGTCACTGTCGTCTGGGCCGGAACGGCAAGCCGATTCGCGTATGGAAGTTCCGTTCAATGTTTGTCGATGCCGATGAGCGGTTGCACAAATTGCTGTCGCAAGACGAGCGTGCCGCTGCGGAATGGAGAGAGAACCGCAAATTGCGCGACGATCCCCGGGTCACCATGCTTGGCAAGTTTCTGCGTAAAACTTCACTGGACGAATTGCCGCAGTTTTTCAACGTAATCTCCGGCGAAATGGCGTTGATCGGTCCGCGGCCGATAACCAAGGACGAAGTTGCGCGCTACGGTTCCCAGTATGCGGTTTTCTCCTCGGTGCGGCCGGGGGTTACCGGGCTTTGGCAAGTTTCCGGCCGTAGCGATGCTGATTATGGGCGCAGGGTTACGTTGGACATCTATTATGTTTTCAACTGGTCGCCTTGGATGGATATTTGGATTCTTCTGCGCACAGTCGGCGTCGTTTTACTGATGCGCGGCGCGCGATAGCATTGTTTTGGCGCATCTATGGTGCCGCCGGCATTTAATAAATCCAGATCAATCAGCCAAACAATTTTGTTTTCTCGCTTAGAGCAGGGCTTGTGCGCGAGCTCATTGGTGCCGGAGACGGGACTCGAACCCGTACACTCTAAAGCGAGCTGCGGATTTTAAGTCCGCTGTGTCTGCCATTTCACCACTCCGGCATCGTCCGCTGTCCAGAAGAGGTCGCCCGCCTTGCTGGACTTCGCGTTTCCGCGTCAAAATCGCATTGCCTTCATATTATAACAAAAATGTGCGGCGATTTGGTATAATGCCTTATTCTGCGAGCAGAAATCCATCTTGAAAACTACCGTGAAATTGGAAAGCGAATATGTCCAGTACGCCTGAGAAC
>CALYTX010000186.1 GCA_945487985.1 uncultured Verrucomicrobiota bacterium
CTCCCCGCCGGCCGTCCGTGCCGCTAATCTACGAAGCTCATGTCGGTATGGCCTCGGAGGACGAGAAAGTGGCCTCGTACGCCGAATTTCGCGATTGTATTCTGCCGAGAATCAAACGCGCGGGCTACAACACCGTGCAATTGATGGCGATTATGGAGCATCCATATTATGGAAGCTTCGGCTACCATGTGAGTTCCTTTTTCGCGGCATCGTCGCGATTCGGCACTCCCGACGAGCTTAAGTCGCTGATTGACGCGGCGCACGGCATGGGGCTTTCGGTGATTATGGATCTTGTCCATTCCCACGCGGTCAAGAACGAACGGGACGGACTTTCTCGCTTTGACGGCACCGATTACCAGTATTTCCATTCTGGCGTCAAGGGCTGGCACTCCGCATGGGACAGCCGCTGTTTTGATTACGGCAAGACGGATGTGTTGCATTTCCTTCTTTCCAACTGCCGGTTCTGGCTTGATGAATACCGCTTCGACGGCTACCGCTTCGATGGTGTAACCTCGATGCTTTTCTCGAACCACGGTTTGGGTGATGCATTCACAAACTACTCAATGTATTTCAACGGGTCGATGGACGATGATGCGTGGTGCTATCTCAATCTCGCCAATCGAGTAATCCATGAGGTTAACCCCCAGGCGATTACCATCGCCGAAGATGTTTCCGGAATGCCGGGCTGTGCCGCGCCGGCGAAGGATTGCGGCATTGGATTCGATTATCGCATGGCGATGGGAATTCCAGATTTCTGGTTCCGACTGGCCGAGAAAACGCGTGACGACGATTGGTCCATGGGCGGAATTTTCTATGAACTTACCAACAAGCGTGCGGAGGAAAAGGTAGTCAGCTATGTCGAATCGCACGACCAGGCACTCGTTGGCGGCAAGACCTTTTTCTTTACGCTGGCCGATGCCGCGATATACTGGGGAATGGGCAGCGGCCAGCACGGATTAGAAATCGAGCGCGCAATCGCCTTGCATAAACTTGCGCGGTTGGCGACTTGCGCGCTCAATGGCGGCGCCTATCTCAATTTCATGGGCAACGAGTTCGGTCATCCGGAATGGATCGATTTTCCCAGGGAAGGCAACAATTGGAGTTGCCACCACGCCCGGCGCCAATGGTCGCTGCGGGATGATGCGAATCTTAGATTCAAAGCATTAGGTGACTTTGACGAGGCGACGATTCCGGTTGTGGCCCGGCACGGACGGAACTCGACCGCACAGTTGCTTCTGGCCGACGAGGGCGACAAGATCCTTGCATTCATCCGCGGCGATTTGCTTTTTGCGTTCAACTTCCACCCGACCGCGAGCTATACCGGATACGGCGTAATCGTGCCGCCAGCGACAACCTGGCGATATTTGTTCGATTCTGACGAAATTCGCTTTGGTGGCCAGGGGCGTATTGCCAGCAATCAGAAGTTTTTCCCCGCGCTGGTGCCGTGGAAGGGCGAACTCGTCCAGCAAATCAAACTCTATCTTCCCGCCCGCACAGCGATAGTGCTCAAGCGCGTGAAATAATTTGTCAGATTTCATCTTTCGGCGATAGTAGAGGGTGAAAGGAAATCCCATGCACGCTGAAAAACTTATACTTCGATCGCTCGCTGCGATTCTCGCGCTAATTGCCGTTAGTTCAACGGCTATTTCAATAACTCTCTACAACAGGCTGAACGAGCGGGAAAAATGCGCTCTTTCAGCGCGCAAAACGGAAAAGGTGTCTACTACGGACATCGTTGATGCTGAAGTTTCCACCGCTACAGAAATTGAGAAGAAGGAACGGGAATATCGCGAAATGCGGATCTTGGATGTCATCTATCACGGCTATGACTACATTAAGGTGGTTCTTTCCGAACCGCCCGATATGAGAGCGGTGACGCATTATGTCGAGGTCGAGCCGCGACCGGACAAGGAACTGACGATTTGTCAGGGCGCTACCTGGCATTATGAATCGCGTAAGACAATGCCGACGCTGGAGATTGTGGGAGAATTCAAGTATAGCACTAATTGTGTGTTGCGTTTGCGTAAGGGTTTACCAATCAACTGCTCCGCATCGTGGTCGACGAACTCGAATTTCGAGGCAATCAATCTGTGCGATGATTTTACTTATACTTTCCGTCGCCATAACGATCCTTCAAGCGTGGATTTTGTCGACAGCGGAAGATATTTGCCCCCTATCGGCAATCGTCAAGTAGCGCTTTCCAGTTTAAATATTGATTCGGTCGTAACCGAGGTCCGCCGAATTCCGTCAGCGAATATTGTCCATTTCCTCGCGTTGGACTATAACGCTTACAAACACGCTATGAAATGGAATAGCTATTTCGCCGATGATCTTTGCGAAGCATCAGGTTGGATGCTCACTAACCAGATGACCAATGCCTCCAATACAAGCGAAAGATTTGCGGTTAGTTTGACGCCGCCAGAAAGCGTGGCGTCGAATGGTGTGTTTGTGATTTCCGCCGAGGGTCGTGACCGGTCGCAAAAGACATTGGATTACGCGGTGAAAGTTGTTTGCATAAGCGATATTGGTCTTAGTGCTCGCACTGCGGGCGACGGTCTGGGCGTGTGGGCGGTCTCGCTTACCAGCGGACATCCGCTTGGCGGAGCGACTGTAACTGCGTATTCATCCGCCAATGTGCTGCTTGCGCGCGGGAAAACCGATGTTAACGGTTGGTGCCGTTTGTTCTATCAGGGCAAAGACGAGCCTTTCGCCGTAGTGGCGGAAAGTGCGGACGGCGCGGACGCGACCTTTATAGCGCTTAGGGATCCCGTAAAGGAGCAGAGAGCGTCACTCGATGCTTCGCCGTATCTTGCCGATGATGAATACGAAGCCTATGTGTGGAGCGATCGCGGAATTTACCGCCATGGCGAGAAGATTTTCTTTCAGGGGATAATCCGCAATGGCGCAGGGATTGCGCCCAACCCGTTCCCGGTGGTGGCGCAGCTGATAGATCCTCGTGAAAGGGTGCATGCACAGAATACCCTGTTTCCCAATGCCGCCGGAATTGTTGGAGACGACTCGTTTTATGTTGATGCCGAGCAGCCAAGCGGGGAATGGATCCTGAAGCTGAAAACCCCCGGCGAGAATGGAAAGGCCATCGGACAAAGAACTATCAAGATTGAAGAATTCGCGCCCCCGCAGATTCGTGTCAAAGTCAATCCGTCCAACAATACTCACGTACTCGATTTCGGCTTTGCGGTCAGCGCCGAGCATCTCTATGGCGGACCGGCGAAAAAGCTCGGCGTCGAGACGACAGCGGTTTTTACCGATTGTCCGTTCAAGCCGGAAGGATGGAATGGTTTTACTTTC
>CALYTX010000187.1 GCA_945487985.1 uncultured Verrucomicrobiota bacterium
GAGATTTCCGGGTAGGTCGTGCGTCCCCAAAGATTGTTCCATTCGTCCTTGGTAATCGTAACATCGATGTGATGGAAGCGGATCGTATTCCAGCCGCGGCGGACGAAATCGTTCACCACTGATACACACTCTTCCTTGGAGAGAAAGTTCGCATCGAAGCAAAGATTGCCGCCGACAAACCTCACCTTCTTCTCCGGTGCCTTGCTGAATGCGAAGTGTCCATCGCTGGTTGCCACTGCAAAACCGTATTTACCAGCCGGCGCCTCGCGCCATGCGGCATGTGAAAAATCGAGAATCGAGCCCGGCTTGATTTCATTCGTATACGGAAAAACGCACCAATCATCGCCCGCTGCAAGTTTCACCGGCGGTGGCGGCAGATTGAGGTTGACCTTGCCGTTAGGCATTTTCAACGAATCGGCAAACGCGCCCTCAATCTCGAACTCGATGGTCGAGCGGCGCGACTCTTTAGCCTTCGGAAATTCGATTCTGAACTCAAAGCGGTCTTGCTTGTCTTTGCGCGCATCCTGGACCACTGGATTGCCGCGATGGACGGTGGACAAGAGCTTCTTGGAGCCGTCACGCGTCGAAATCTCGATGCGTTCGCGATCGCCAACCGCAATCCACTCTCCACCGTATTCAAGCGGCAACAAGTTGCCGCCAACCTTCCCGCCAGCAAACTCGGCACGAGAAAGCGGGAAGCGCACATATGCACGCTCAAGCCCCATCGGCGCATCCTTGGCGTTGGCGATAGTCCAGCGCACAAGCGCCCGCGCCTTGCCGTTCTTGCCAATGTCATAGAACTCTTCGCGGATATCGAGCTCGGTCTTGCCTGCCCAGATTTTGCCGGTGAAAAGCAGACCCTTGCCCAGGCGGGAATCCTCGACGGACTCTTTCTTATGTCCTTTGGCCGCATAATCCTGCGCAGTATACTGCCAACCCGGACCGAACGCGACAAAATTGACAAATCCATACGAGGCCTTCGAATTGTCGCGCAAAACGCCTTCGATATTCGGCAGACCTCGCCAATCGACGCTAATGGTCGCGGAGGTATCGGCCGTCGCGACCATCATACGCATCGTCAATACGCCAAACAGCAACCAAGCCGCTTTCAATTTCATTTCACATTTCCTTTCGCGGATTTTACTTGCGCAATTCTACCAAAAATCAACCGGCGCCCCCAATACTCATTCGGGTAATCAACACAAAGGCGCGCCGCCAATCGGTCGAGCGCGCCATGAAAAGAGCCGGTAAAGAATCGCGCTCTCTACCTCAGCTCGCTTTGGAGCAGCGCACGCGCCGAGCCGGGGCCAGAAAGCAGGCGCACGAAATAATCTTCGATGCGTCCGCACAGCGACGTGGCAGAAAGATCGAGTCCGAAAATCGAACTATTAGCGAGAACCCCGCGCAGCTGTCCACGATAGGAATGCGGATCGTTCCAGACGATTCCGGCAAGAGCCTGCTGCAACTCTTCCTTGAGCGGATCGGCGGAAACTTCCATCGGCTGGCCGGCATCGTCGACGGCGAGCAAATAGCGCATCCATCCGGCAATCGCCAGCGGAATGGCCACCAGCGCATCGAGACTGTATCCGCGCGCGATGAAACTTTTTACTGTTTCGCCGAAACGCACGCCAACTTTCTGCGAAGTGTCGGTGGCGATACGCCGAGGATCATCAGGCATAAAAACATTGGGCAGGCGTTCGCCAACGACCTCGTCGATAAAACTTTTCGGCGAGATGATTCCAGGATCGACGACCACCTTGAGTCCCTCGTCGTAGCCGAGACGCTTGACTAAACGGACGATATCCTCATCCTGCATTTCCTTGCATATAAGCGTATACCCAAGCAGACATCCGTACATCGACATGGCCGTGTGCAGCGGATTGAGACAAGTCGAAACCTTCATCTTCTCGGTTTTGTTGACCGTCTCGCGGTCGGTAAAGTAAACGCCTGCACGCTCGAGGCGGGGACGCCCGTTGGGAAAGCGATCCTCGATAACAAGGTATTGCGGCTTTTCGGCGTTGACAAACGGCGCAATGAAGGTTTTCCTGCTCGTGACGATAGGACCGATCTGCTCGATACCCAGAGCGGCAAGCATAGCCTCGACCTCTGGATGGGGACGAGGAGTTATCTTGTCGATCATCGACCACGGAAATGAAACAATCGATTCGTCGGTTAGATATTGCAGAAATTCCTTTTCGGCGAACCCCTTCTCCACCCATGCCGCCGCGATTTTGACAACCGCCGCTTTAAGCTTCTCGCCGTTGTGCGAACAATTGTCCATCGAAACCACGGCTATCGGCAAGCGTCCGGCGCGGAATCTCTCGAGCAATAGCGCCGCTACGATCGACATTGCATGGCGGCAGACCGCCGGTCCGCCGGCGATATCGCTTTCAACGACCGGCAAAAGCGCGCCACTGGCATCATCGAGCCGATAGCCCTTCTCGGTGATTGTAAATGAAACCATCTGCAACGAGGGCGCACGGAAAATCTCGACTAGTTCCGCCCGCGAGCCGGCGTCGGCAAAATCTGCTTTCAGGCCACGTGCCACGCCGGCGAGCACTTCCTTGTCGACCGTGCCGTCGGGATTGAGCAGAACATTCAGAGTAAGGCTGTCAAAAGGCGTGTAGATGCGATCAATAATGTCGTAGTCGAAAGTGTCGCAGGCGATGATGCCGGTTTGAGCCACACCTGCTTCTAATAGGCGCTGGTTGAGCGAACCGATGAACCCACGAAAAATGTTGCCTGCACCGAAATGGATCCATTCGGGCCGGTGCGACGTTTCGGCGCGGACGCGATCGATGTCAAACTGCGGCAGTTTGACGCCGGCCTTCCCCCAAAGTTCCTTCTCACCGCAAATCGATTTTACCGACAGTCTCATAACGACAATTCCTCCTGCATTAATGCAAGAGGAATTATATCATAGCCGAAATTAAGATTGCGTCCGCCGGACGATATCGCCCGACGGACACGGAAGCGAACGCCGCGCTACTTCGCGTCCGCCCCAGCGCGAGCCGTAGCCACCGTCGGGAATTGCCCGGGCTTAATCGTAATCGTATAGATGGTATCTCCCTTGCGCGTAAGGATGGTTTCAACGCCGTCCTTGTCCTTCTTGACGCCAAGACCGCGAGTACCATAGACCGCGTCGCCGTATTTGGCAAACCATTTGCCGACTTCGGCCATTACCTCGACGGCCTTCGCAGGTAGCTGCCCAGAACCGTCAGGTCCGATGTTCATCAGCAAATTGGAATCCTTCCCGGCCGCGCGGCAGACCATCGCAACCACATCCTCGGCGGTGCGAAACCTGTT
>CALYTX010000188.1 GCA_945487985.1 uncultured Verrucomicrobiota bacterium
GCGTGGCCGGAGCGGGAACCGGCTCGGTAGAAGAGCCGTCCGCGTTGAGAACCTCTATCCCAAGCGCAGTTAAATCAACGAAATACTGCACACCCTTGGGACCATCCCAGCGACGTCCGTCGATGGCAAAGCGAACCTTCGCGCGCTGCCCTTTCTGAATCGAATCGACCAGCGAACAGTTATCTTTCTTGAAAGTGAATTTAATCGGATTGGGGAATTTACTGGGAGAATCCTTGTCGTTGCCCAGCACAATGTCGCGCTTGGTGAAACCACTCGAAAAGGATTGGACAGGGAAAATCTCCTCCACTACGCCCGTATATTCATAAACCGCCATATCAATTCCTTATACAATAAAACGATACCTTCGAACTTGTCCTATTGTGCGCAAGTCGACTTCCTTCTTTCTTGGGTGCTTTAATTATAGCATATTTGTTTGAGTTTTAAGTGGAAATATTTTCCCCATCGCGTTTAGACGGGAGCAATCACTCGACTGTCACCGACTTGGCCAAATTGCGCGGCTGGTCAATTTCACAACCGCGCAGCCGTGCCACATGATAAGCGAACAACTGCAGGGCTACCACGCTGACAATCGGAGAAATCTCGGGAATCGTCCGCGGCACGAAGATGACATCATCAACCTGCGCGGCAGCATCGTCGTCGCCCTTGGTCGCGACTCCGACTACTGGCGCTTGACGAGCGCGGCACTCCTGCACATTGCCGACGGTCTTTTCCTTGCCCGGAATATCCGCAAGCAACGCCACCACTGGCGTTTGCGCAGAAAGCAGCGCAATCGGTCCGTGTTTAAGTTCGGCGGCCTGATACCCTTCGGCATGCACGTAGGCAATTTCCTTAATCTTCAGCGCCCCCTCGAGCGCGGCCGGATAGAGAATGCCGCGACCGATAAAGAACATATCATCAGCATGCGCGTATTTCGCGGCAATGCGGGCAATTTCGTCCTCCTCACGGATAACATCCGCAACGAGATCGGGAATGCGCTCGATTTCGCTGGCGATGCGAACTCCTTCCTCGTGGGAAAGCCGGCGCGTGCGCCCCATCTTTAGCGCCATGAGCAACATCGCGGTCACTTGCGCGGTGAAAGCCTTGGTGGAGGCCACGGAAATCTCCGGCCCGGCATGCAAGTAGACGCCGCGCCCGGCTTCGCGCGCTATCGTCGAACCGACTACATTGCAGAGACCCGACACGAGCGCCCCTTTGCGTATCGATTCGCGCACCGCCGCAAGCGTATCTGCCGTTTCCCCAGACTGCGACAGGGCAACTGCCCAATCGTCGGGCCCGACGATTGGATTGGAATAGCGAAATTCAGCCGCCTGCTCTGGCGAAGTAGGTAGATCCGCGAGGCTCTCAAAGAGATACTTGCCGACCATGCCCGCGTGCAGCGAAGTTCCGCAGCCGATAACCACCAGCCGACGAATCGCGGCCAAATCGCGCGGCGAAAGATTCAGCCCGGCCAGAATCGCCGTCGCCCCCTGACGGTCGATGCGGCCGCGGATGGTGTTGCGCAAGGCATCGGGCTGTTCGTGGATTTCCTTGAGCATAAAATGCTCGAAACCACCCTTCTCGATTGCTCCCAGATCCCAATCGACCTGCTGGACGTCGCGCGAAACGGGCGCATTGTCAAGCGAATAAATCTGCACGCCTTCGGGCGTAATCCGAGCGATATCGCCATCCTTAAGATAAACCACCTGTCGAGTGCGCGCGACGATGGCAGAAACATCGCTTGCGACCACCGTCTCGCCCTCTCCAAGCCCGATGACTAACGGCGAACCTTTGCGCGCGACGATCATCTCGCCCGGGTGCCGCGCCGAAATGGACGCAATTCCGTACGTTCCCTCCACCTGCTTAAGCGCCTGCGAAACCGCAGCAAGGAAATCGCCTTTATCAAAGGCGGCGATCAAGTGGGCGAGAACCTCGGTATCGGTCTGCGATATGAACTTGATCGAACGCTTCTCAAGCCCAGCGCGCAATGCGGCGTAGTTCTCGATAATACCGTTGTGCACCAGCGCCAGCCGACCGTCATCGGCGACATGGGGGTGGGCGTTGGCGCGCGTAGGAAGTCCGTGGGTGGCCCAGCGCGTATGCGCAATGCCAACTGCGTACTCGCCGCTCTCAGCCTCGGTTTTGAGCGCGCTTTTCAGCAGTTTGTCCAATTCGGCGACTTTGCCGGTTTGCTTGTAAACCTTAATCCCTGCGGTGCCCTCGAGCGCCACTCCGGCGGAATCGTAACCGCGATACTCCAACCGGCGCAGACCATTGACCAACGGCCCGACGGCCGGCGTGCTCCGAGAAACGAAACCAACTATTCCACACATATGCTCTAATCCTTTCCTGGTTTTCCCCCCACGAAAGTAAGAACTATTACCTATAAATTATAGCAAAAGCCTCCGCTACTGCAGACCAACCTTGTTGAGACGATAATTCATCATCCGCGGAGAAACGCCCAGTTCTCTTCCAGCGGCACTGCGGTTGCCATTATGGCGCTTCAGGGCGTTTTCGAGAATCCGCTTCTCAACAGCCGCGAGTTGTTCGTCAAGCGTCAGCGTGTCATCGGGACGGAACGGATCCTCGGCGAACTCAGGCGCCTGCAAGCTTGGCGGCAGATTGTAACTGTGGATGCAGTCGTCCTTGGCAGTCAAGACCGCGCGTTCTATCGAATTTTCGAGTTCGCGGACGTTTCCAGGCCAGGAATACGCCTGTAGCATATTCACCGCCGGCGGCGAAATGCGGACAACGTTCTTGCCGTACTTCACATTCATCTTCGCCAGAAAATGCTCGGCCAGAAGAATGATATCGCCGGTTCGCTGGGACAGGTCTGGCATGGTGATGGGAAACACCGAAAGCCGGTAGTATAGGTCTTCGCGGAAAAGCTTGCGCGCCATAAGATCTTCGAGATTGCGGCTCGTCGCGGCGATAAAACGCACGTCGCTTCGCAACTCTTCATTTGAACCCACGCGCGAGAACGTGCGCTCTTGCAGGAAGCGCAGCAGCTTAACTTGTACCGGGACGGATAAATCGCCGATTTCATCCAGAAACAAGGTTCCCCCGTTGGCGGCCTCGGCGCGCCCGATTCGACGCTCGCGCGCATCGGTAAAAGCACCCTTCTCGTGGCCGAACAACTCCGACTCGATTAACGCCTCGGGTAGCGCCGCGCAATTGAGCACCACAAAGGGCTTGTCTTTGCGACCGGAAAGTCCCTGAATCGCCCGCGCCACCAACTCCTTACCGGTGCCGCTCGCTCCGCGCACCAGCACGGTCGCCTCACTCGGGGCGACCTGGCGAATC
>CALYTX010000189.1 GCA_945487985.1 uncultured Verrucomicrobiota bacterium
AGATAATTCAAAAGCGCCTTGCGCAAAACCTTATAACCGCCGGGGGTGGGATATTCGCCTGTGAAATACCAGTCCCCCGTGTTCAGCGGACAGCACCGATGCAGATTTTCGACTGTTTGGTAAACAACTTCCACTTTCGCCTTCAGTCCTTTGGGCAGCAGAAGTTTCGCAATTTCGGCATTGTGCTCGGCATCGGAAAACATTGCGTAGATCTTTTTGAGCGGGTCGCGCTCGTCCGACATGAGCGCCGCGCGCAGAATCTCGTCGGCCGATCGGAACGTCCCCAGCCGCCCGCTCCCAATCGCGGCGTTGAGCAGATTGACGAGCGCACGAAACGCAACCAGTTCCCCCAAAGTCGACATATCAATGCCGTAACAGTCTGGATAGCGTATCGGGGGAGCCGAAGAGGCGATAACGATTTTCCGCGGCGAGAGCCGATCGAGCATCGGCAGAATTGCGTTCTTCATCGTATTGCCGCGCACAATTGAATCGTCGAGCACCACGAGCGAATCCTTTCCCTCGCGCACCAGCCCGTAAGTAACATCGTACACGTGTTTGTAAAACTCGCGCCGCGCGGCGGCGTCGGCGATGAACGTACGGAACTTGGCGTCCTTGACGGCCACCTGACCGAAGCGTATCGACTTGCCGCGCCGGACGCCCTCGGCGATCATGTGTTCGAGCAGTCCATGGAAACTGACTTGCGCGGAATTAGGGATGTAACTAAAGAAAATATCCTCGATATCCGCGTCAGCGGCCGCTACAATCTGATCTGCCAGCGCCGCACCCAACTCCTTGCGCTCGCGGTGGATCATCGCATCGTTCGCGCGCGAGAAATAAATCCGCTCGAAAACGCATGCGCGGTGTTCGCCGACAGTCAGGCAATCGCGAAACTCGGCGGAACCATCGGAAGCGATCACGAGAACCTTGCCTGGCGGCAGGGGTTTTACTTCATCAAAGGCACAGTCGAATGCCGCCTGTATCGCCGGTCGCTCCGAGGCGACCACCACCACTTCATCGGTAATATAGTAGAATCCCGGCCGTATCCCATGCGGATCACGAATCGCAAACGATGTCCCAGCGGCGGTCGACCCGATGAGCGTGAACGCGCCATCCGCTCCCGTCAGCGCCTCTTTAAGCGCCCTCTCGATTGGTTTGCCGTGCTTGAGATTGTGGGCAATCAGCTCCGTCATCAAATAGCCGTCGGCCTTGCAGGAAGGGAAAAAACCCAATCCACGATACTCCTCAAACAACTCGTGGGTATTGGTCAGGTTGAAGTTTCCCGCCAGAAGCAGCGTGCGTTCGAGCGTGGAGGCTACATGAACAAACGGATGGCAGAAATTCACATCCTGCCGACCGAAAGTCGCATAGCGCAAATGCCCAAGAAACACCGTCTCGTCCGGGCATACATGGCGCTTGGCAATCTGTCCGAGCAAATCCGTCAGCGGCTGCGAAGCAACCGATTTGAAGACCCGATATGGCGGCGTTCCCGGCTCAGGCTGCAGGCGCAACATCGCCGCCCCCGCGCCATCTTGTCCGCGATTATGCTGTTTTTCCAGCAAAAGCGATAATTTCATGCCGGAAAAATCGCCCGTTCCATACTTGTCGCGGTAAAAAGAAGCGCCCTTGCGCAAGCGCAAAAGCGCTACGCCACATTCGTGCTTTAATTGGTCAGACATAGTTGCAATGCGTTTAGCACTTTCCATGCCACGTCGCAAAAATGTCGCCGTCTTCCCAGAAATCTTAACTTTTAGACGAACGCATTGGCTACGCCTTTACGCCGTATGTAAGGCGCAAGGAACGATTGTCCTACGCGAAAAGCCGCGCCAACTTGGTCAGTTGCGCAACCTTTTCCTGCGCCTCGGAGAGTTTGCGCTTCTCTTCAGCGACGACCTGCTCGGGGGCGTGAGCGACGAAGTTGGCGTTGGCGAGCTTCGCTTCCTTACCCTTGATGAAGCCCTCGAGCTTGGCAAGCTCGCCCGCGATGCGCTTCGCTTCGGCCGCCTTGTCGACAAGTCCCTCCAAAGAAAGATACACCGTGCCGAAGCGGGTAAACTTCGAAGGCATCGGCAAATCGGCGACGGCCGGGACGAATTCGACCGTCTCTGCGCGCATGGCTTTTTTGAGCGATTCCAACTCGAGCGCGGCGCGACCGTCATCGCTCGCCAGCGTTACTTTGACGAACGCGCCCGGCGCAACCTTGTATTCATGGCGCAGCGCCCGCAGCGCCGTGATCGCCTCGCGCTTGGCGTTGACGAAATCGTAGACCTCCTCGGAAAGCCCCCACGCCGCCTTTTCCGCATCGCCGTATCCTTGGGGGTAGGCCGCGCGCATAATCGACTCGTTTTCGCCGAGGAAACCCAGTTGGTGCGCCACTTCTTCGGTCACGAAGGGCATATAGGGGTGCAGAAGCCGCAATGCCTTGTCAAAAACATCCTTGAGAACCGCGAAGGCGACAGGCTTGTTCTTGGCATCCTTGGCGTATTCGACGTAGCCGCCGCAAAGCTGATCCCAGATGAAGTCGTAAATCGCCAGCGCGCCGTCCTGAATGCGATAGCCGCCGAGAATCTCATTCAGCCGCCGACAGGCTTTGTCCGCCGCCACCAGAATATGCTTTTCATCAGGCGAAAGATCAGCCGCCGAAAGCGTGGAGAGATCAGGCAGAGCGCCGATGGCCTTGGCGTTCATATCAAAGAACTTTGCCGCGTTCCAGATTTTGGTGGTGAAATTGCGACCGATCTCAAACTTCTCTTTATTGACCTTCGTATCGCAATCGAGCGAAGTGATAAGCGCGATCGAAAACCTGAGCGCGTCCGCCGAATACATGTCGATCAGTTCGAGCGGGTCGAGGGAGTTGCCTTTCGATTTGGACATCTTCGAGCCGTCGGCCGCGCGGACGATGCCGTGGATAACGATGTTCTTGAACGGCGGCTTCTTCATAAAGTGGATGCCAGCCATCATCATGCGCGCCACCCAGAAGAAGATGATATCCTGCGCCGTCACCAGATCTGACGTCGGATAATAGTAGTCGAGATCCGCCGTCCGCTCCGGCCAACCCAAGGTCGAAAACGGCCACAGCCACGAGCTGAACCACGTGTCCAGGACGTCCGGATCCTGCTCCAGGTCGCCCGCCGTCACCGTGGCGACGCCCGCCTTGGCCTTCATCGCCTCAATGGCCGCCTCAAGAGTCTCTTCGACAACCAGGAGTTCTTCACCCTTCGCCTTAAACTCTTCATTCTTCACTCTTAACTCTTCACTCGCATTCGCGCTTACGAAGTAAGCGGGAATGCGGTG
>CALYTX010000190.1 GCA_945487985.1 uncultured Verrucomicrobiota bacterium
ACGGCGAGCAAAAGGACTTCTCCGCGCTCATCGAGCAGGCGAAGAAATGTCCGCCGCCGACGGGAATCGAATCCGGCAAGATCGTGGGCGGGTTCGCGCACGAACAGGTGTTCGCGCTTGCCGGGAAAGTCGTCGAGGCCGTGAAGTCGGGTGCGATCAGGAAGTTCGTGGTGATGGCGGGCTGCGATGGACGCCACAAGTCCCGCGACTACTATGCCGAGTTCGCCAAGGCATTGCCGAAGGATGTGGTGATTCTCACGGCGGGATGCGCAAAGTACAAGTACAACAAGCTGGATCTGGGCGACATCGGCGGCATTCCGCGCGTCCTCGATGCCGGACAGTGCAACGACTCGTATTCGCTCGCGCTCATCGCGCTGAAGCTCAAGGAGGTTTTCGGCCTTGACGACATCAACAAGCTGCCGCTCGCCTTCAACATCGCATGGTACGAGCAGAAGGCCGTCATCGTCCTGCTGGCGCTTCTTTACCTTGGCGTGAAGAACATCCATCTTGGCCCTACCCTCCCGGCATTCCTCTCTCCGAACGTCGCCAAGGTGCTCGTCGAGAACTTCGGCATCGCCGGCATCGGCTCGGTGGACGACGACATAAAACTCCTCGTTGGCTGAAAGAAGCTGAAATGACGACACATGAAAGACAAGACTGCGGCGCTTGCCGCCTCGGTTCAGGCGGAGCGAAAAGACCGACTGCCCACAGCGCGCCCTGCCGGCGAGGGATCGCGAGCGTCGAATCTGATCTGGACACGAATCACGGGAGCGAATTGGCTTGCGCTACCAAGCAATCACTGCGCTTCGGAGGCCGGGAGCCGTGGCGGTCAGTCTGGCCGGGCCCTTACCTTTGCGGCGAACGACCAAACCGGCGCGACCGCCGAAAAGCGGATGGGAATCTACGGCCTTGAATGATTCGTGGGCTCGCGGGTTGGAATTGCCAACCGAGACGATTTCCATCGCGCCTTCAGCCTTGAAGGTGACTCTCCGGCGATCCTTGGGAACCATAGTTCCGTTTTCATCCGCCAGCGTCACCTTGACAAAGACGAAATCATCTTCGTCATCTGGCAGCACTTCAGATTCCGGTTCCAAGACTACGCGCACGGGATTGCCTGCGGTCCTCAAGACCTCCTCTCCGAGCTTATTGCCGGCGGCATCATACGCGACCGCCTTCAATTCGCCTGGCTTCCACGCGACATCCGCCCAAATCAACCGGTATCGCGGCATTACTGCGTAATAATCGTCATTCAACGGGGCGTTGGGCTCCTTTGCGCGCCGTCCGAGCGAGACGCCATTCAAGAACAGCTCTGCACTTTCGCCGCTCGTGTAAACGTACACTGGCATGGATTTGCCGCTACGCTCCGGAAATGTCCAATGATCTGGCACGATATGCAAGGTAAAGGCGTCCTGATTCCAATAAGAACGATAAAGGAAAGCCCTGTCCTTCGGGAATGCCAGCAAATCGTAGATCCCGAAGTATGCGCTTCGCGCCCTTTCCTCTGGCGCGAGTTTGCGCTTCAATCCACCTACGGGATAAGGCGTTGGTTCGCCCAAATAATCGATGCCCGTCCAGACGAATTCGCCGCAAACATACTTATCCCGCTCCATTCGCGCAAATTCGCGATCGGGAATGTCACTCCAAGGCGCGGCATTGCGGTCGTAAGAATCAACGCGAGGGTCGTCGCCGGCACAATCGAAATCAATCTTGTTCGTCGGAAGATCTTCCGCATAGTGGCCATATTCCGACAACGCGCTTGCCGATTCGCTGTAAATAACAGGAATGTCAGGATATTTTTTATACATTACATTATACAACTCTCTGTAATTCCAGCCAGTTATATCGAGGTTCTCATAATGAGCTTCGCCGACGGCGCTTGGGAAACAGCTGCCAATTCCTACCGGACGAGTCGGATCTTCAGACCGCACGACATCACGAAAATAGGTGCAGCGCTCTGCAGTCGTGCCGATGGTGCGCGGCATATTCCAGATCTCCTGCCCTGGAGCATAACCGCCGCCGTTAGGAATTTCATTTCCGATCGACCAAATGAAGACCGAAGCATGATTCCGGTCGCGCCTTACAAACTCGCGCAATTTCGCCGCGACATAGTCTTCCAGCGGTTCATCCTTTCTGCCGGAGGTCCAGTTCCATTTGTCGAAGCACTCGTTCCAAACGAAGATTCCCATCTCGTCGCAAAGCTCAAGCGTTTCCGGTGACGGCGGATTATGTGAAGTGCGCAATGCGTTCGCCCCCATATCCCGCATGATGGCCAGCTGTCTTCTCATCGCCGAGCGATTATACGCCATGCCGAGTATGCCGAGATCGGAGTGGAGGCACACGCCTTTCAATTGGACTCGCTCGCCATTGAGGATGAAGCCCTGTTTCGCATCGAATTTGAAGGAACGAAAGCCCGTCTTGAAGGAAATCATGTCCCCATTCTCTAGGCTGATAACGACCGTATAAAGCGCCGCCGGACACTTCATCTGCCACAACTGAGGTTTGTCAACGCTCAGCTTCAAGGAGAAATCGCCCTTTGAGCACTTCGCGACCTTCGCTTGCGTCTCGCCCGAGGCCACAACCATGCCCAAGGGGGATTTCACGCTGACCGTGACCTTGGCCGCAATATCCGACAGGCGGTAGCTCGTCACTTTACCCTTTATCTCCAGCTCCGCCTTTTCTTTGGAGACTGACGGCGTCAATATCGCAATATCCCTGTCGTCGAGAAAAACGTTGTCGCACTCAATCTTCCTCACCCTTCTATACATTCCCGCACCAGGATACCAGCGCGAACCCAGCTTGGTGGTATCCGCCTTCATGAGCAAAGTATTGGTTCCGCAAAAAAGGTATGGCGTTGCATCGGCACGCAACCCCAGATATCCGTATGGCTGATTGCCGCATGGCTGGTCGTTGACATAAAGCGTTCCGTCGCACATAACGCCGTCAAAATCGAAAATCACCCTTCTGTCGGTCAAAGGTTTGTCGACCACTAACTGTTTACGGTAAAATCCAATCCCCTTCCAAGGCAACTTTCCTGAATTGTGATCGCCCTTAGGATCAAACGGCCCAGCAATAGCCCAATCATGCGGCACTTCAACCTCTTGCCAATTCTTCTTATCGCGGGAGAATTCCCAGCCGTCATTGAAAAGCGCAACATTTCTTGCCGCGGAAACCGAAAACGCCAAAGTCAAAACGCCCGTCAGAAAACAAAACCGAATCTTCATCATTTATTATCCTCCTCGCCTTCCAGTAGCCAACGCAACACTCGTTGTGTAGCATAGTCAGGCAAGTA
>CALYTX010000191.1 GCA_945487985.1 uncultured Verrucomicrobiota bacterium
TGCCACGCTGGGGTTCAATCTCTTCGTCGCCGCCTGTCCGCGAATCGGCGGGTTTCTCGCCGTGCCTGCGATGACGCTGTTTCTGCTCGTGTTTGGCGAGATAACCCCCAAACGGCTTGCGCTGCGCTACGCCGAGAGTCTCGCGCCGGCGTGCGCGCGTTTTCTGTTGTTCTGGCGCGCGGTGCTTGCGCCGTTCAATATCGCATTTCGCTTCTCGTCGCGCGCGTTTGCCAACGCGCTCGAGCGCGAGCGTCGGGCGCTTTCCGACGCGGAACTCGTCTCGGTGCTCGAGGCGGCGGCCGAGCGCGGCGATTTCGCCGCCGACGACGCCGAGATGATTGAAGGGGTGCTGCGGCTTTCGGAACTTCACGCGAACGACGAGATGACTCCGCGCGTCGACATCGAAGGCTACGATAGCGATTATCCCGAGGAAGTGCGCAACGAGCGGCTTTTGACCGCCCGCCATCGATATTTGCCGGTGTTCCGCCGTACGCCCGATGCGATTGAGGGGATAATCGACACGATGACCGGCGAGATTTCCGACGCGCTGTTTGTGCCCGAGGCCGTCACGCTCGATGATCTGCTGATTACCTTCCGCAAATCGAAAAAGCCCATGGCGGTTGTGATCGACGAGTTCGGCGGCACGGCGGGAATCATCACGCTCAACGATGTCATGGAAATCATCATGGGTCCGGCGGTTTTTGGCAAGTCGAACGAAGAGCCCTCGCTCGTCAGGAAATCTCGCAACACCTGGATTATCGATGCGAGCGCTTCGCTCGACGAAATCAACCGCGAAATCGGCCTGGAGCTCGAGGCCGAGGATGCCGACCGCCTTTCCGGCTGGGTCGCCTTTCATGCCGAGCGCATCCCGCATGTCGGCCAGCAGATTGTCGCCCAGGGCTGCCGGGCGACAGTGCTCAAGCGCCGCCGTCGTCGGGTAACCTCGGTGGAACTCGAGGTTCTCGCCTATCCTGAAACCGATAGCGACGAAGAGTTGCTGGCCGAAACCGACGAGGCGGTGGTGAAAACCGAGGAGGACGAAATATGATTGTCGATCTCTTGCTGGCGCTGGCGATCGTCGCCGGACTCGTCGTGGCGGCGTTCTGCGCCGGCGCTGAAACGGCGGTGATGTCGGTTAGCCGCGGGCGCGTGCTGCACCTCTCGCGCGAAGGCAGCGCCGCCGCGAAGGTGATCGAGCGGGCGCTCGGGGCGATGAACGAAACGCTCACCACTTTGTTGATCGGCAACAACCTCGCGAACGTGGGTTTTTCCTCGGCGGCTGCGGCCCTCGGAGCGCGGCTGTTCGAAGGCTCCTCGCTGGGAAGAGGCGCGTGGACATTGGTTTCGGCGTTTTCGGTACTGTACTTGAGCGAGTTTCTGCCCAAGCTGTTCTGCTCGATGCGTCCGTTGCGGCGCAGCCTGATGCTCGCGCGGCCGTATCGCCTCCTCGCCGCCGCGCTCGCGCCGCTGACGCGCATTGCCATGGCCATCACGGGATTGTTCGTCCCCAAGGGCGAAGTGAAGGAGCGGGTAACGACGAAGGATTTGCTGCGTATTTTGCAAGACCGCAAAGACGGCGTCAGATTGACCAGCTTTGAAAGCGCGCTGATTTCGCGCATTCTGGTGATCCGCCGGAAAGGCGAATTTATGACGGTCGACAACATCTTGCGCGCGCTCGACGAGGAATAGAACCATGCTTGCCGTACTGTTCGCCGCGGTCTTGACCAATCTCACCGGAATCGTCACGCTCGAGCGCGAAGGGCTGGACTTTGTCTTTATGTCTGACAGCCGGGGCGTCCATTGGCGCGTGGAAATGGCCGGCGGCGGGAAACCTGCCGTCAAGATTGGCGATGTTGTCGCCGTGCGCGGCGAGACGGAAAGTTCGATCAAGCACCGCGTTCGCGCCGCCTCGGTCGAAGTCCTGAGGTTTGCGCCCGACGAGCTGCCTCCACCCCGGAGTTCGAGCATCGCCGAAATTTTCCGCGAGGTGATGCCTTACGGACAAACTTCGTGGTATGGCGAGGTGATTGTCGCCGAGGGAATCGTGCGCGACATCAACCGCCGCCAGACCTCCACCCAGCTGCTCGTCGGCGAGGGCAACTTCAATTTGCAGGTCGAAGTTCCTTTGGCGCTCGAGGACGCTCTGCCGGCGCAACTCGTCCAAGGTGCAACCGTGCGCGTGACCGGCAATCTCGCCTATACCTCGATTGAGAATTTCGAGGAGGGGATTTTCGGCCGGGCGGAGAATGTCGAGCTTATCCCCGCTTCAATCAATGCGGTCGAAGTGATTCGCCGCGCCCCATTTTTCACCGCAGAGCGTCTGCTGATGATTTTGGGCGGTATCGGCGCGATCACGCTGGCCATTCTGGCCTGGGCCTTCATGCTGCGGCGGATGGTCGCCAGAAGAACGTGCGAGCTGGCTGAATCGATTCGCGAGCGCGAGACTGAGCGCATTGAGGCGGATGCCGCGCGGCGCGAAAGGCTGCGCCTGGCGGCCGATTTGCATGATGGTTTTCAGCAGTACCTCGCCGGGGCCATGTTCCGGCTCAAGGCGGCGATTAATTACTTGCCCGAGACGGCGGGGAAAAGCCGCGGACAACTCGCGAAGGTGCAGGAGGCGCTTCAGCACACGCAGAATGGTCTGCGCTCCACTCTCTGGGCGATGAACGAGGAAAGTGAAGGGCCGGAATCGCTGCTGGATCTGTTTCGTTTCACCGCCCGACGGATGGGCCACTGGGAAGGAATAGTTTCCATCGATTCGTCCGGCGAAGAGCGCAAGGTTGCCAGAAAGAGCGCCGGCACGCTGCTGCTGATCATGCAGGAAGCGGTCGGCAATGCCCTGAAGCACGGTAAAGCGAGCCATGTGCGCGTGCGCATGGAATTCCGCGAGGAAAAGCTGGTCATGTCGATAGTCGATGACGGCATTGGCTTTCCAAAGGAGCTGCGGCCAGAACCGGACGGGCGGGGCGCGTTGACGCTTGATGGTGCGGCGCTGAACAAGGCCGGACACTACGGGATGGCGTCGATGGAACGCCGCGCGCGCGAACTCGGCGGTGAAATGTCCGTCTGGTCGAAGATGCGCATCGGTGCCAAGATAGTCTTTTCCATTCCGTACTCGCTTTAAGCACCTTGCACGGCGGACAGCGCATTCCGGCCTGTCGGCAGCACCTGGCGACGAGGGTCCGCAATCGCACCTGCACGCCCCGGGAAAGGGGTGCGGTTTTTTATTGTTGAACCCAAGAGCTGTTTTCACGCAGGCGACTTCGTCGCACGCTGGAGTGC
>CALYTX010000192.1 GCA_945487985.1 uncultured Verrucomicrobiota bacterium
TGCCGATCTTCATCACCGAAAACATGGTTGGCCACCGCCTCGGCGAGTTCGCCCCCACGCGTACGTTCAAGTCGCACGGCAACTCCGCGGCCAAGGCCGAGAAGAAGTAAGGAGTGGTAAATGAAGAATGGTGAACACATTCTCACGCGCAGCGAGAACGATGCGGCCAAGGCCAAGGATAAGCTTGCCGGTTCGGTCGTAGCGATCACCCGCAACGCGCGTATGTCTGCGGCCAAGGGCCGTCCGCTCGCGCGCGCCTGCCAGGGCCTCAAGGCCTCGGAGGCGTTGAAGATCGTTGAGTTTTCGCCCAAGAAGGCAGCGGTGATTATCCGCAAGACGATTCTCAGCGCCATCGCCAACGCCAAGAACAATATGGGTATCGAGAATGCGGGCGAGCTCACGGTAAAGCTCTGCGTTCTCGACGAGTCGGTTCGCATGCGTCGCTACTGGCCTACGGCCCGCGGTTCGGCTCACCCGATCGCGCGCCGCATGTGCCACTGCAAGGTTGTTTTGGCCGACGCCAAGTAAGGAGACTAAACAATGGGACAGAAAGTCAATCCGATCGGTTTCCGCATTGGCGTTACCCACGCCTGGGGAAGCCGCTGGTTCGCGCCCAAGAAGAATTTCGGCGCCTACCTCATTGAGGATCAGAAAATCCGCGACGCGGTCAAGAATAAACTGACTGAAGCGGGCATATCCAAGGTTCTCATCGAGCGTTACGCCAACAGCGTTCGCGTTACGCTCTTCAGCGCCCGTCCGGGCGTTATTATCGGCCGCAAGGGCGGTGAAGTCGAAGCGGTCCGCACCCAGCTCGAGAAGATGACCGGCAAGGAAGTCTACCTCGAGATTAAGGAAGTGCAGGGCGCCGATGCCGATGCCCAGCTCGTGGCTGAATCGATTGCCCAGCAACTCGAGCGCCGCATCGCCCTGAAGCGTGCGATGAAGCGTGCGATGAAGGTTGCTATGGATATGGGCGTGGATGGAATTAAGGTCAAGGCGGGCGGTCGTTTGAACGGCGCGGAAATTGCGCGCGTTGAATGGTCGCGCGAGGGCAAGGTTCCGTTGCACACGCTCCGGGCGAACATCGATTACGGTTTCGCGGAAGCCAACACCACTGCCGGCAAGATCGGCATCAAGGTTTGGATCTGCAAGAAAGAAGGTTTCCAGGCTCGTCAGCCCCGCGGCGAACGTCGCGGCGAGCGTCGTGAGCGCGGTGACCGCAAGGAAGGGAAGTAAGAGATGCCTTTGATGCCTAAAAGAGTCAAGTTCCGCAAGGTTTCGAAGGGTAACCGCTCTGGCTACGCCACTTCTGGAACCGAGTTGGCCTACGGCGAGTTCGGTCTCAAGGCGCTTACTCGCGGCCTGCTCACCGCCACTCAGATTGAGGCTTGCCGTGTTGCAATCAACCGCGAAATGAAGCGCAAGGGCAAGCTTTGGATTCGCGTGTTCCCCGACAAGCCTGTGACCCGCAAGCCGATTGAAGTGCGTATGGGCGGGGGCAAGGGCAACCCTGAGTTTTGGGCTGCCGTTATCCTCCCTGGCAAAGTGCTGTTTGAAGTCGGCGGCGTTTCCGAGGAAGTTGCCAAGGAATGCCTCCGTCTGGCGGCCACCAAGATCGGAATCCACACCAAGTTCATCACCCGCGCAGGAGTCAAGATCTAATGAGCACGGAAAATACCAATCGCGGCGCGCGCAAGGTGCGCAAAGGCGTCGTAGTGTCGAAGTCCGGCGCGAAGACGGTCAAGGTTGCCGTTTCGTACCGTGAACGCCATCCCGTGTACGGCAAGGTCATCACGCGCACGAAGAACTGTCATGCGCATGACGAGTCCGATACGGCCAAGGTCGGCGACACTGTAACTATCATGGAAACGCGTCCGCTGAGCGCCACCAAGCGCTGGCGCGTCGTGGCGAAGTAAAGGGAAGAGGCAATGTTACAGGAACTCTCCAATCTCGTTGTTGCGGATAACACCGGCGCCAAGCGTGCCATGTGCTTCCGCATCCTCAAGCAGCGCAAGGAATACGCCCACCTTGGCGATATTATCCGCGTTGCGATCAAGGAAGCTTCGCCTACCAGCTCTATCAAAAAGGGCTCGGTGGCGACGGCCGTTGTCGTGCGTACGGGCAATCCGATTCGCCGCGAAGACGGCTCGACGGTCCACTTCGATCAGAACGCCTGCGTTTTGGTCGACTCGAAGCTCAACCCTATCGGCACGCGCGTTTTCGGGCCGGTCGCTCGCGAGCTTAGGGACAAGAACTACATGAAGATCCTCTCGATGGCCCCGGAAGTGGTCTAATAGGAGTACTAATCATGGCTATCGCAAGAATCAAGAAGAACGATACGGTCGTCTGCGTCAGCGGCATTGACGCAGGCAAGACTGGCGTCGTCGAAAAGGTGGACGCCAAGAAGGGCGTCGCTATCGTCAAGGACCTGAATGTCCGCAAGAAAGCTGTTCGCCGCACCGAGAAGACCCCTGGTGGAATTATCGCCAAGGAAATGCCCATTCGGCTGTGCAAACTTATGCCTTACGACGCCGATAAGAAGGCGGGGACCCGCGTTAAGACGGTTGTCGAGCAGGGCAAGAAAACGCGTGTTTCGGTCAAGAGCGGCAAGGCTCTCTAATGGTTAGGAACTAACGTCATGGCAAGACTAAAAGAAGAATACGCGAGCCGCATGGTGAAGGAGCTTGAAACCAAGCTCGGCGTCACCAACCGGATGCTCGTTCCGCGCCTTCAGAAAATCGTCATCAATATGGGCTTCGGTATCGTCTCCAAAGATGAGCAGAAGGCTCTTGTCGACGACCTGACGGCAATTACCGGCCAGAAGCCGCTTCTCTGCAAGGCTAAGAAGTCGATTTCGAACTTCAAGCTGCGTGAGGGAATGATTATCGGAGCGAAAGTGACCTTGCGCGGCGAGCGCATGTGGGAATTCGCCGATCGGCTGATTTCGGTCGCGCTCCCCCGTATCCGCGACTTCCGCGGCGTCTCGAACCGCGGCTTCGACGGTCGCGGGAATTACACGCTCGGCCTCAAGGAACATTCCATCTTCCCCGAAATCGTGGAAGCGGGAAGCGCCCATTCGGGTATGGATATCACTTTCGTGACGAGCACCACCGATAACAAAGCCGCCAAGGAGTTGCTCAACTCCATGGGTATGCCGTTCGCCGGGAGGAATTAATCATGGCCAAGCAGTGTCTCATCGAAAAACAGAAGAAGACGCCTAAATTCAAGGTGCGCGCGTACAACCGCTGCCAGCGCTGCGGTCGCCGCCACGCCTACA
>CALYTX010000193.1 GCA_945487985.1 uncultured Verrucomicrobiota bacterium
GGACTCAAACGAATAGAACGGCTCCTCTGCAACCTCTCCGAGAAGTTCGGCCACGGACTTGTACAACTCGAAGAAATACCTGTTCGCATCAGCGGGCGAAGCGTCCGGTACGCCTTTCCAGACGATCGTATCGCCGGCAAGCGCACACTCGACAACATTCACGTTCGCCGTTTCATGTCCAGCAGCATCCTTGGCCTTGCCGACGGCATGTGCAACCGTGAGCCCGGCCTTTGTCGCGGCAAGGACGACCGCCTGCAACGCCTCCATCAGGTGCCGCTTCTGTCCGGCAAAGACATCGCGCCAACGCGCATCATTCTCAATCGTCCGGAAGAAACCGCTGCGCGAACTGCCCTTGTAGGCAGCTCCGCCCTCAATTGCCTTTTCAAGACTGTCAGCTTCAGTGTTCGCGGTCAAAGCGGCATTGTCGAAATAAAGCAAGAGCGGCTTTTCCTGGACAAGTTTGTTCGGCGAGCGCAAGCACCAGCGATCACGGATGACCGCATTGCCGTTCGCATCCTTCCGGTCGCATTTTGCATCCTGCTCAACCTTGTCAAGATACTTGGTCGAAATGCTCTTCTGCTTGCGAAGCGCGGTCAGAACCGCAAAAACGAATTGGCGGCGAGTCTCGATTGGAAGTTTCAAAAAGAGCGCAAGCCCCCCTTCAAGGCCCCTGAACATCGGATCGGTTGCATTCCAGACTTCGGAATGACCGATCAGTTCGTCCAGACCCAGAAAGTCAAACTGCAAAAGGCCCAGCTGTTCCAAGTTCGGATTGCGATAACGCCATTCACGGCCCAAATCCTCGAAGAGCCGATAACCAAGGAAAAAGCGAACCTTCTCCTGGGCCTTTGTCAGCGCAGGGCCAAACATGCCAGGATCGAAAAGGTACTCACCGCGAATCTTTGCGTCGTTGAGATCAAAGGACAGGGCCTTGAAGACCTGATCGGCAACTTGGTCGGCCGAGATTCCTCCGGGATTCGCCTCCAATGCGCGCAAAAGCGCAGCTCGAAGCGAAACCAACAGCACGAACTCATTGAAGTGTCCCGCCTGAAGCGCACAGTCCTGCCGGTTGTCGGCAAATCCCAGCACCTTTCGGAAATCATTTTCGCCGACGCCCGGATGCTCCTTGAACATGAGTCTCAGAGCTTCCAGGGTAATCACGGTTGTCGCCGTCGAACGGCCCTCGCCCGAGATGCCCGTGAGGTTGTTGCCATCCTTGCCCGTACGGGAATTGACATCCTTGCAGTCCAAACAGAGCTTGTAGTGTCCGCGCCACAGCCAATGTGTCGGCGCAGCACCTGGCACAATCTGCCCCTGAACATTGATCGAGACCGCCACCGGACGCGCACCGTTCTTCCCGAAGCTCGCCTTGAGTTTTTTCTCGCCGCCAGCGAAAGAGAAACATTCGTCAGGATACTCCTCGTCAGGGAATTCCGTGCCTGCTGACGGCTGCGGCAACTCATCCAACGGACAGATAAAGCCGTAACGCGTATCATCCGCCTCTGGCCCGGGTGTCGTATCTTCAAGTCGACGCGGCTTGACGGTCGAGAGATTCTCGTCAACCCAAACCGGCATGTACTCGCGACCGCATTCGCGGCAAAAGTACGTCCTGAACAACAGGGCTCCTTCTTCCTGCCGTCCCGGCGCAAATCGCTGTTCGTCAAGCGTGACGATACGAGCGCCACGTTTTTCAAGCGTCGTCATCACCACGCCAGGCCCACTGATGAACTGGTGCAGCTTAAAGGCAAAAGGCACCTTGGCGCCTTCGCCCCAATTCTTCTGTTGCATGGCAACCAGGAATTTGACAAGCGCCTCCTGCGCCACCGTCTTGTCGACGCCACTATCCGCTGCCAACTTTTCCGCCGCCTCAAGCGTTGTCTTCGGCACGGCACGACCGAGATGTCCCGTTTGCTCCTCGATGCCCAGGTTGCGCTCGATCCAAACGGCAAACGGATCATGGCGAAAATCCTCGAGATCGGACCAGTCGAACGAGGTTGCCGACACACGAGCCGGAAGAGCGGACAGCATTGAAGCATTCGAAACCGCCTTGTCCGTTACATATTCCAACGTTTCGTCAACCACGCAATGTTCCGTGATGTTCGCGTCGAAAATACGGCTCGCGACAGCGGCAATGGCCTTCTTCTGATCGCCCGCCTCGCCTACGCCCGCCATCGTAGCTGACGTGCCGACGCAAAGCAAATGCGCAGCATTAAGCTGTGTGCGCAGACGCCGCACAAGCATGGCGACATCAGCACCCTGCCGTCCGCGATAGGTATGCAGTTCGTCCAAGACCAGGAACTCGAGGCCCTGACAGTTTTTGACAACGTCTTGATCTCCTGTATGCCGCGTCAGGATCAAGTCAAGCATCATGTAGTTCGTGAGCAGGATGTCGGGCGGATTCTCGCGAATCCGCTTGCGCTCTTCCTCGTCTTCCTGTCCCGTGTAGCGTCCAATGCTGATCGGCATCGCCGTTTCGGGGTAGTCGCAGAGGAACTTGCGCATTTCCTCGCGCTGACTGTTGGCGAGCGCATTCATCGGATAAACGATAATGGCTCGCGTCCGTGCTACCGGATCGGAAACTTTCTCCTCAAGAATGCGGTTGACGATCGGTATGAAGAACGAGAGTGATTTTCCGGAGCCCGTCCCCGTCGTCACAACATAGCTCTCGCCGTTCTTCACATGAGAAAGAGCCTGCCGCTGATGCTTGTAAAGCGGAATGGGCTTCTTGGAAAATCCCGGCTTGCCGGCAAGCACCTCGGGCTTGAACAGCTGAAATATCTCCGCACAGGTCGGCGTCAGTTCGCCTGTTGAAGCCAAGTCCGCAACCGTCTTGTCTTTCTCGTAGTTCGGATTGATCTGTCTGAGAGGCTCTTTCCTATATCGCCCGCTCGCATATTCGGACTCAAGCTTGGCACGAATGTCTTCCGCCGACGGTTTTGCGAAGCTCGTCGAGAACTTCACGTACTCGTCAATCAGTTCCTTTTTGAACGCAAAGACATTCTTCATCATTGCACCTCATCACCTGCTAGACTGCTTGACAATTCCACACATATCACCAAATGCGTAAGACGATATAATTATATCAAAATCAGCTTTAAATATCCCATGCGGCAACAGACTCAACACTACATTTTGACACGTTACAACAGCCCTCGTGCTTCGAGTTTGGATCGCCGAATCTAGAAGGACTTGATTGCCCCACAACCCTAAAGGGTTAACCTTAGATGAGCCTGGCCAAGCTATAGACCAATTCTCAAAGCGCTTCGTTTATGACCTT
>CALYTX010000194.1 GCA_945487985.1 uncultured Verrucomicrobiota bacterium
CCCCCGGCTCGAAAGCCTTGCGTGCATCAATTCAAAAAAGTGGGATAAGGGTGCATACCTGAACCATTGCGCCATTGGCGGCGTTTTGATATCATAGACAAAGGAAAATAATCATGAACGACGAAGAAAAAATCATCGAGCCTCACATCCACATGCTCGCGCGCACGACCGACGAGTACGCGGCCATGTATCAGGCGGGAATCCGCGCCTGCGTGGAGCCGAGTTTCTGGCTGGGAGAGAATCGCCGCTGGGCCGAAAGTTTCTGGGATTATTTCAACCTCATCCTCAATTTCGAAACGATTCGTGCGCGACGCGCCGGGATCGACCACTACTGCGCCATCGGAATGAATCCGAAGGAATCCGAAAACGCCACCCTCGCCGACCGCGTCATCGACGGGATGGCTGAATACCTCGACCATCCCCGGTGTGTGGCGATTGGTGAAATCGGTTTCAACAATATCACCGCCAACGAAGAAAAAGCGCTCGTGCGCCAGCTGAAAATGGCCGAAGAACGCCAAATGCCGGTCGTATTGCACCTGCCGCACCACCAAAAGCTCAAGGGCATTCGGCGGGTGCTCGAGATCATCCGCGCCGAAGGCTTTACCGCTTCGCGCATTGACATCGACCACAATGTCGAAGAAACGATCGCTCTCGCTCTCGAAGCCGGGTGCTACGCGGGAATGACGGTCTATCCGTTCTCGAAGCTCTCGCCCGAACGTGTCTCGGCGATAATCAAAATCCACGGCGCGAAAAATGTAATCGTCAACGGATCTGCCGATTGGGGCGTGTCCGATCCGCTATCGCTCGTCAAGGTGCGCGAGCGCCTGTTGGCGGACGGACATTCGCACGCGACCGTCCGCGATCTGGTGTTCAACAACGCCAACCGCTTCTATTCCGTCTCGCCGCACTGGCGACCCGACTTCAATCTCGAACCAATCGATCCGGCCACCTACCAGCGCCAGCCGTGATCTGCAGCCGTCCACGACAATGTATTGCCTAAACATCCATCCCGGCGAAACACTCGCGGAGGTGATCGAGACGCTTTGCGGACCCGTCGCGGCAGTCAAGCGTGCCGTCTCGAAGGACAGGCCCTACGACATCGGATTGCGGCTTGGCAGTCTTGCGGCAGATGAGGCGTTTCTCCCCGCGCGGCTGTCGGCACTCAAGCAGACTCTCGACGAGTCCAACCTGCGGGTTTGCCACCTCAACGGCTTTCCCTACGGACAATTTCATCGCACCGAAGTGAAGCGCCATGTCTACATCCCCGACTGGTCGTCGCAACAGCGGCTCGAATATACGCTCAAGCTTGCGCACATCCTCGCCAGAATCATGCCCGAGGATGAAAACAACGCCACCATCTCGACAGTTCCATTCGGCTACCGCGGCCTTGTTCGCGTGCACGATTGTCTGCCGCTGCTTGACGAGATGGAAGCGCGGCTCGGGGACATCGAAGCGCAAACAGGCAAGTGCATTGTCCTCGCCTTCGAGCCAGAGCCCGACTGCGTAGTTGGCAGTGTCGCGGAAGCACTCGCGCGAGTGCCGCCGGCGAAGCACCGCACGATCCTGCTCGACACGTGCCACGCCGCCGTGGTCGGAGAAAGACCGTCCGAATGTCTTTCTAAAATCGTCCAAGCCGGTTTCGCGCCGCTGCGCGTGCAGCTTTCTGCGGCGATTGTCGCCGATTCGTCACAAGTCGAAACCCTCGCAGGCATCGCCAATTCCACCTATCTCCACCAGACACGCGTCTACACCCGTGCGGGCGAACCGGTGGCGGAGTTCCCCGACCTGACCGACGAAGCGCTCGATTATCTGCGCCGCAGCCGCAACCTCGTCGCCAAGATTCACTGTCACGTACCGCTCTACTGGCGGGGCGACGAATTGTTTCGGTCTTCCGTCGAGGAAATCTCCGACGCCTTCCTTTGCGCATGCCGCAAATACCGAACAGCCTTAGAAATTGAAACCTACACCTACGAAACCCTGCCCGAAACCCTGCGGCCGTCCAGCATCGAGCAAGGTCTTGTCGCCGAAGAAACATGGTTGAACCGACGTCTGCAATCGATACCGGCAGAATAAGCGCGAACTTCTCCGTCCCCTTCGCCTATTCGGTCTATTTCACCCGCCGCGCCTTCGCCACGGGGAATCCCCTTCTCGCGCAGCTGCTCAAGCCTTCGCGGCCAAACGCCAGGGCGCGCGTTTTCGCCGCAGTCGAGTCGGCGGTATCCGCCGCCCACCCCCATCTGTCGGCAGCAATCGCCGACTACTGCCGGCATTACGGACTCGATCTGGCCGGCGAGATTTTTCCGCTACCGGCGGGAGAGGCTGCCAAGACTGGCGGCCTCGGCATCGCGCTCGGACTTGTCGAGGCGATGATCAAGGCCGACCTCGATCGTCAGTCGTATCTACTGGCCATCGGCGGAGGATCGGCACTCGACGCGGCTGGCTTGGCGGCGGCCCTGCTACACCGGGGGATTAGGCTGGTACGCCTGCCCACCACCGTGCTCGGACAAAACGACGCCGGGGTTGGGGTCAAGAACGGAATCGACTACGGATGCCAAAAGAACGCGATCGGCACCTTCGCTCCACCCTGGGCGGTAGTGGACGATTTCACATTTCTCGACGCTCTTCCCGAGCGCGCTTTTTCCGGCGGGTTTGCCGAGGCGGTGAAAGTTGCCATGATCGAAAGCGAAAGCTTCTTTGACCGGCTCGGCGAAATCGCCCTCCCCTTTGCCAAACGCGAACCGGCAGCGGTCGAAGAAGTCATCCGCACCACGGCCAGACTCCATGTCGAACATATCGCCACCGCCGGCGACCCGTTCGAGACCGGCACGGCGCGTCCACTCGATTTCGGTCATTGGAGCGCCCACCGGCTGGAAGCAATGTCGGACTATTGCCTTGGCCACGGACCCGCCGTAGCCATCGGCTTGATGATCGATTCCTTCTACGCCCAACTGCAAGGGTGGATTTCCCGCGAGGCGACGGTCAAAGCCAGAGAGATGATCCAAAACGCGAAGCTGGACTTGATAGCCGCCGAGTTCACGCATCTGCTGGCCGAACGCGAATCGCTGTTTCAAGGGCTCGACGATTTCCGGACGCATCTGGGCGGAGAGCTAACTTTGACATTCCCCTGCCCCATCGGCCGGCACCGCGAAGTCCATGAGATCGATTTCGCCGTTATGAACCACGCCATCGACCTGGCGCATGCAGCATTAAATCGTCCGGCTTTGCAGATAATGTAAAGTCGCAAGAC
>CALYTX010000195.1 GCA_945487985.1 uncultured Verrucomicrobiota bacterium
CGGTCCTCCTGCCCCTGAAACCAACCCCCACGCGCCGACCGGCCCCGCCACTCCCGCGGAACGCCCACCACACCCCCCACTCACCACTCGTACCACGCTGATCCTGACGCAGGAACACAGTATCGCCAGCGATTCGCTCGACAATGATATTGCCCGCCGGCAGCTTGTCGTCAACCACATACGCCGCGGCGGACAAACACCATAGTGCCGCCAGCATCATGAGAATTTTTTTCATAATGCCATTATAGCACAAGCGCGCGCCGATGGCTAATCTGATTAGGGCGCTTCAACCGTAGCGGCGACGATTAACGGAATCTGCTGGCCGGTGCCCGCGATGATATCGAGCGTTTTCACGCGCTTTTCCGGATGGGGATTGCGCCACTGCCAAATATAAAGCCCGCGGTTCTGCTTGTTGGCCCAGCCCTTGTAGCAATTGCTTCGGGTCATGTCGTCCGTTGTCGCAACGAAAAACCAGTCCCAAACCTCGTGAAAATTGCGGCACGGCGCCTCGACCTTGCTGCCGTCCTCGTAATTGAAAACATAAGTAAACGCCGTCTCGATGCGGCCGAGCACACCCCAGCCGACGGCATGGAGGAAGTAGATGTTCTTCGCCTTCGCATCGACAGGAATGCCCTTCACTTCCACCGGGAAAGGCCGCTCGTCCGCCGGCGCGTCCACGAGCTTCGTTGACTTCATCACGAGGCAGTCGCGATAACCGTTCTGGTCGTAGCGGATGAAGTCCATCGGCACGCCATTGCAGTTGACGATGCCCCACGGCGTATCTTCCAGGGAGAATTTTGCGCCTTGATCGACCCAACCATCGCGTCCGTCCTTTGCCACCTTGTCGATAAAACGGCGGTTGACGAATTTGCGCAAGTCAATCGGCGTGCATTTATTTGGATCGACTGCGAAGACAGGTTTTTCGACGACACGCCGGGCAATCTCCGCGTCCAACATCGCTTTGCCGGCTTGATACGCGCGCTCCGCCGACAGAGGCGTAATCCACGAAACATACTGTCCTTGGGGATATCGTGCCGCCAGTTCTGCTTTGGTGCCTTCCACATAGAATTGCACGTCAGCCGGCGCCAAATACAGCCAGTATTCGCCCTTTTCGTTGGGCGACAGCTCTTGCCGGCAGGAAACCATGACCGGTTTGCCGCCGACGAGCTCGACTTGATTCCAGACATGCACGAACGTACGCTGTATTTCTGGCGCATCGCCATGGACAAGCGGCTTGAAGCGCACGAGCTGTCCGCCACCGGAATTCGAATTGATCGCCCATGCGCACATGCCGTTCTTTTTCGCAACATGCACTTCGACGGACCCGGCCGCCTTGCCGGTTTCTTCCGAAATCATCGAGCAGGATGGATGAATGCCTGCCTCGGCGCAGACGCGGACAAGCAACGCGGCGTACTCGTCGTTCGAGATATCGGCGGCGATGACTTTGCCGTTCCCAAGCGTCATTGTCTGGCCATTCTGAAGCTCGGCGGCAAACGCATCAGGATCTTTTCCAGCGTATTCGTTGCTGTCAAGACGCGTATTGATCAAAGCGAGCGTTCCACCCTTTTCGACCCAGCTGCGGATTGCCGCTTGACTGCCTGGATACATGGCGGAAACGCCAGCGGCTACCAACACCTTGTACGAGGCGAGCCGTCCTGGCGAATCAGTCAACTCTTCCTCGAAAACAACCTCATAACCCAAATGCTCGAATTCAGCTGCCGCCTGGGCCTGGTCGAAACACTTGTAGCCTTCAATGCCATATTCAGCCACCCGCTCGGTCGGATTCGAAAAGAGAATGGCCATCTTATGCTCGATTCCGCGCTTGCGCGGCGTGAAAAATTCGTTGACATCCATAACATCGCGCTTGGCGATGCGCGAACCTAAAAGCCGATCGAGCTCCACATTGTTGCGGTTCATAAAATAGTAGCCAGATTTGCCAGCTTCCCACTTGAAAGAATAGGAAATGTTGAACCCGCGGATATATTGCGTCAGATACGAATTGCGGATTGAATTGGTCGTATTGCCGATATACATTTCGTTGTCGACAATCGGCTTGCCGCGGGCGAGCGCGCGCAAAAGCGCACCGGCCATGATGCCGCGCCCACCGGTCTGCGAACAGACAACATCGAGATTCTTGAATGTCCGATACAAATCAATGCCTCGAGTACGGATGGTGCACGGCTGAAATGTCACCTTCGCTTCCGGGTCAAGAGCATGAATGCGCTCGGCTCCTTCGGACAGGAGAGAGGCAAACCTTTCTTCGATGAATTTTGTGTATTCGACCAGATACGCAAGCGGCTTATCAGGATTGTCATACGCGCCAGGCAGCTCATCAAAACTCTTGAAAGCGAGCTTGCCCGAGGCTCCCTTCTTCCACTCCTTGTTGAGTCTTTCAATCGTGCCGAACTTCTTGCGCATAGATTCGGCAAACGCCTCCTTGGTGTAATCGGATGTATCAAAGCACGAAGGCTCATTCATCAGCTCGTAGCACCATGGTTTGTTTCCCGCCGGCGAAATGGCAATCGCGTCCTTGGTGATGTTCTCCCACATGTTAAGCCAAACATCCCGCCCCTGGGGGTAGACGATTGACCATGGAACCCAATGGGCGTGCCCTTGCGTCCAGGCCTTTGACGAGAGCCTTCCAGGTGTATCGAGCTTCGCACCGCACTCGGGATGATTGCAGAAGGGACTGTCCTTGCCGGGGCGTTTGCACTTCGGCGGATCGACCGTGCGCTTTGGATCCAGCGGACAGTCCCAATGCCAAAGCGAACCGTGCGACCATTCGCTTGCGGTCATATCAACATACATCGGCATGCCCAGTTCGGCAATCATTGCGGAGAGCTTCGCATTATCGCGCCGCTCATCGCGAAACCAAGGACGGTATACGCGCTTCATCCACGCCATTGCCCCGTAAAAACCGCCGCCGTCAAGTCCGAGTCGTTGCAACTTCTCGTAATTGGGCAGCCCTTCGTAAAACCACTTTACCGCTTCCTCATTGTTCGTGGAAGGCTGCCCCGAATATTCAATCTGTCCGTACCATTGCGTGGCCGGAAAATAGCGCGGTTTGCCATCGACCGTGAGCGAACCATCTTCGGCAACTGCGATCCTCGCGCCCCTGGGGAAGAGCTCATTCTCAGGAATCGTGGAAAAAGCCGGTACCGGATCGGTAGAAAATACTGTCGTCGCGAGAACAAGGCTTAACATAGCGGCAATAATCCTTTCGTAACTGCATCAAGATTA
>CALYTX010000196.1 GCA_945487985.1 uncultured Verrucomicrobiota bacterium
GAAGTCGCCTGCGTGAAAACAGCTCTTGGGTTCAACAAGAAAAAACCGCACCCCCTACATAATGGCAGATACGCCCTTGATTGTCCGGCGCGATAAAGGTTATAATAAACTTATGAATAAAGGCATAATGGGCGTTAATGGCGAATTGTGCCTGATGGCTGGACATGGAGGCATTGATGAAGGTTGATTTCCACTGTCATTCTACTGCGAGTGACGGCACGCTTCGGCCAGCGCAGATTGCTGCGTTGGCCGAAGCTGCGTCCATACAGGTGCTGGCGCTAACCGATCATGACAATTGCGACGGAATCGGAGAGCTTCTTCACTGCAACCGCAGCGGGACGCGCTTCGTGGCCGGTGTAGAGTTGGACATCTGTCCGGGAAATGGTTTCGACCGATTCCATCTGCTCGGAATCGGAATCGATCCAGAGGATTGTTCGCTAAAGAATTTTCTTTCCAAGATGGTCCGCGCCAGATGTGACCGCAACGAGCGAATGACGGAAAACTTCCGGCGGCTTGGTATTGAAATGATTGATGTGAAAGGGCAGGGCGGAAAAGTTCGTCCGATTGACGCCTACGCCAACGGACAGGTGCTTGCGCGACCGCATTTTGCGCGGTGGCTCGTCGACAATGGCTATGTCAGCACCCTGGCGGAAGCGTTCGATCGCTATCTCTCCAGCAATGCCCCCGCCGCAACTCGATGTTATGAAAAGCGCACTCTGCCCTCACAGGAAGCGGCTTTGGCGGCCGTGCACAATGCGGGCGGGCTGGCGGTTATGGCGCATCCAAAATACTGGCGGACGAACTGGAAGGATTTAGGCGTGGAATTCGCGGCGGCAGAAAGGGAACTGGCGCGCTTGAAAGAAGCTGGACTCGATGCCATCGAGGCGATTTACGGAGCGAATACCGAAGAAGAAAACACAAAGTTTTCACGCATTGCCGACAAATTTTCTTTGCTTAAGACGGCAGGAAGCGATTTCCATGGCAGCAACAAACCGCAGATTCCTTTAGGCATGGAAGTTTCGCCGGATTACATCGAGCCTTTCCTGTCCCGGTTGAATTTGCTATAATGTAAAAATGTTTTTTCTTCGTAGGTAACTGTCAATCACAACAAGGAAGATAGTCGGGATGAACACCGTATTGGTCGGCGCCCAGTGGGGCGATGAAGGCAAGGGCAAGGTTATAGATTTTCTCACCGAAGAGGCGGATGTGGTTGTGCGCTTTCAGGGCGGCTCCAATGCTGGCCATACTGTAGTGGTGGGCGACAAGAAGTATGTTCTGCATCTAGTTCCGAGCGGCATTCTGCATAACGGCAAACATTGCGTTATTGGCAACGGCGTAGTCATGGATCCTTTCGATCTTATGCGCGAGCTCGATGAAGTTGCCAGCTGGGGATTCGAGTTGAAGGGGCGCTTCCATATTTCTGAGCGTGCGCAGATGGTGATGCAGTGGCACCGGGCAATCGACAAGGCCGAAGAGGCTGCGCGCCCGGAAGGCGAGAAGATCGGCACCACCGGTCGCGGCATCGGCCCAGCATACGCGGCAAAGGTCGGCCGCTATGGGATGAGGGTGGGCGATATCCTGCGGCCCGACTTCCTCGATTTGGTGCGCAAGCAGGTGGCAGAGGCGAACCGCAAGCTCAAATCGCTCGGCGCCCTCGAGCTTGACGCCGAAGAGATGGTTGATCTCTACACGCCAATGGTCGCGGCGCTGATGCCCTATGTCACCGACACGATTCAATTCTTGCACGAAAAACTCGAAGATTCTCGTTCGCTGCTTTTCGAGGGCGCGCAGGCGACGATGCTCGACATTGATTTCGGCACATATCCATTTGTGACCTCTTCGAACCCGACTGCGGGCGGCGCCTGTACTGGTTCTGGCGTTTCTCCGCGTTCTATCGACCGAGTTATTGGCGTGCTCAAACTCTACACCACGCGTGTGGGAGAAGGCCCATTTCCAACCGAATTAAACGACGCCGACGGCGAGGCACTACGCCAGCGCGGTGGCGAGTTTGGCGCTACTACGGGGCGTCCGCGCCGCTGCGGATGGTTCGACGCGGTAATCGCGCGCTACGCGCGCCGCGTAAACGGGATCGATTTCTGGGCGATGACCAAGCTCGACGTGCTTGACACATTCCCTGTGGTCAAGATATGTACGGGTTATCGACGCAGCGATGGATTTGTATATACCACATTCCCTGCCGACCTTGAGGCGCTCAAGCACTGCGAGCCCATTTACGAGGAACTGCCTGGCTGGCAAACCGAAACTTCGCACATAACCGATTACTCTGCCTTGCCTGAAAATGCGAAGCGATACATCGAACGTATTCTCGAGATTTGCGGCGGCAAGCTCGGGGTTCTTTCGGTCGGGCCGGCGCGCGAGACCACGCTGCGGATTAATGTCTGATGGAGCATTTGGCCGTCATCATGGATGGCAATGGGCGCTGGGCCGAACGACGCCATCTGCCGCGGCTTATGGGGCATCGCGCCGGCGCGGAAGCGCTTGACCGTTGCATGCACGCTTGCCGGGCGGCGGGGATACGCTATCTTACCGTCTACGCTTTTTCGACCGAGAACTGGCGGCGTTCGGACGAAGAAGTTTCGGGACTGATGAATTTGCTTTCCTCCTATATAGCCGCCAAAGGAAAAACGCTCGTCGACGAAGGCGTGCGTTTCCGCGTAATCGGCAGGCGTGGCGATTTGAGTAAAAAACTACAAAACGAAATCGCGGCGCTCGAGGAAAAAACCCAGGGTGGGGACTTTACGCTTATTGTCGCGCTTTCCTATGGCGGACGCGATGAAATTGTCCGCGCCGCGCTGAAATTCCGGGAGAAATTCCCCGGTGCAGGAGCCGAAGATATTCCGCCGCGGGAACTTGAGCGGATGTTCGCCGGCTGCATGGACGCTCCCGATGTGCCCGACCCCGACCTCGTCATCCGCACGAGCGGCGAGTTGCGAGTTTCGAATTTCTTGTTGTGGGAATCTGCCTACAGCGAATATTATTTCACGCCGACGCTCTGGCCGGATTTCGATCAGGCTGAATTCGACAAGGCAATGAGTTCATACAGGGGGCGCGAACGCAGAATGGGAGGAAGATTTAAATGAATCCGATTGCGAAAAGAACGCTGACCGCGCTGTCGCTTGCGGCGCTGTTGATCGGCATAGTGGTCTATGCGCCGGCGAAGTGGCTGGCGGGGGTTATTTGCAGTTTCGGCACACGGGCGGTAGTTGAATTTGCC
>CALYTX010000197.1 GCA_945487985.1 uncultured Verrucomicrobiota bacterium
CGTCGACGCTCCTCAAGAAGGAAGCGGGGCTCGCCAAGGGCAGCGGCGTTCCCAACAAGAACAAGGTCGGCAAGGTCACCAAGGCCCAGATTCTCAAGATCGTCGAGATGAAGAAAGCCGATCTCAACACCGACGATCCGGAGCAGGCCGCCAAGATGATTGCTGGAACGGCTCGCAACATGGGAATCGAGGTGGTCGAATGAGGCACGGGAAGAAATATTTCAACGCGCTTAAAAAAGCGCCCCAGAAGGCCGTTTCGATTGAAGAGGCCGTCAATTTCGTCAAGGCCAATGCTGGCGCGAAGTTTGACGAAACGGTTGATGTTTATTTCCACCTCGGCAAAGAGCTTGCCAAGGGCGATACTGCCGTGCGCGGCACGGTCAAGCTGCCCAACGGTTCCGGCAAGGCGGTCAAGGTTGCGGTGTTCGCCGGCGGCGAACAGGCCGATGCGGCCAAGGCCGCGGGTGCCGATTTCGTCGGCATGGGCGATTTGATCGAGAAAGTGACCAAAGAGGGCTGGTGCGATTTCGACGTAGCTATTGCGACTGTCGAGGCGATGAAGGAAGTGCGTAAGTGTGCGCGCATCCTCGGTCCGCGCGGCTTGATGCCCAATCCCAAGACGGGTACGGTCACCGACGATGTGGCTACGGCCGTCAAGGAGGCCAAGGGCGGCAAGGTCGACTTCCGTATGGACAAAACCGGCAATGTTTCGGTGGTCGCCGGCAAGCGCTCGTTCGAAGCCGATAAGCTCGTCCAGAACATCAAGGCGGTGGTTTCCGCGGTGACTTCCGCGAAGCCTGCGTCGGTGAAGGGCGTATTTATCAAGTCGATCAGCATTTCCTCCACGATGGGTGTCGGCGTGCCCGTGATCGCCGCGGCCGATGCCGAATAATCAACGAGGAGGTAATTCAAAATGAGAATTGAAAAAGTTGCCATCCTGAGCGAAGTTGTCGAGCGTGTCAAAGAGTCCGACTACTGCTTCATCCTCAACCACGGCGGCGTGTCCGTGGCGCAGATGGCGAAGCTGCGCAGCGAATTGCGCAAACTCGACAGCCGTCTGCTCGTGGTGAAGAACACTTTCCTCGCCAAGGCGGCCAAGGAAAAGGGCTGGAGCGATGATGTCAACGCAATGCTCTCGGGCAATACCGCAATCGTAACCGGCCGCGGCGAACCTACCGCCGTTGCCAAGGCGATTATGGAATTCGTCAAGGCCTCCGCCGGCAAGGCGTCCGTCAAGGGTGCCGACTACGACAACAAGATTGTCGACGCGGCGATGGTTGAGGCGCTCTCCAAGGTCCCCGGCAAGAACGAACTGCGTGCGACGTTGCTCATGCTCCTCAAGGAGCCCGCAACCCGTCTCGCGCGCGTCCTTTCCGAGAAGGCGAAGCAGGGCGGCGAAGCCGCTCCGGCCGCCGCAGAGGAGGCGCCGGCTCAGGCGTAAAACGTTTTTCCTGCAGATGAAACACGCTGTGGGTTGACAAGTAAAACAAGGAACAAAGAAAATGACTAACGAAGAAATCATCAAGGAACTCTCGGGCAAGACCGTGCTTGAGATCAACGAACTCGTCAAGGCCCTCGAAGAGGCGTGGGGCGTTTCCGCTGCCGCCGCCGTGGCCGTTGCCGCTCCTGGTGCTGGCGCTGCCGCCGCCGAAGAAAAGACCGAGTTTGATGTCATCCTCAAGGCCGCTGGAGCCAACAAGATTGCCGTCATCAAGGAAATCCGTGCGATTACGGGTCTTGGCCTCAAGGACGCCAAGGACATGGTCGACGGCGCTCCCAAGAAGGTCAAGGAAGCCATCGCCAAGGACGAGGCCGAGAAGATTGCCGAGCAGCTCAAGAAGGCCGGCGCCGAGGTCGAAATCAAGTAAACCATCGGTTTCTTGCCATACAAAAAGAGGGCTTGCGTTGCAAGCCCTCTTTTTTTGGTATAATTTTCGAGAATGAAGACTCCTGCTGACAAAACGGTTATTCTTACCTTCTATTCGCATCCCATGAAAGATCTTTCGATGCGATGGAAGGCGCAATTAACCTTTCCTGCGAACGCCGATGACGAGACGGCGGCCTTGCTCGCAATTGTCGATGGTGGGGGTGTGGCCGTGCCGTCGGGGGTTTTTGAATTCGCAGGGGTTAGGATTTCTGTCGTCGACGGCGCGGGAAAATTGCGCTGCGGTGATTTTGTCCGCGGCAAGCACAATCCATCCATCTGGCTGCACCGGCCGGGGCGTCTTCCCGTGCCAGGCGCATTGACATTCGAATAAAACTGGCAATGACCGACGCTGAATGGCTTGAACTTGTTAAAAAGGGAGAAGACGAGGGATGGAAACTCGTCTGGGAGCGTGTTGTAGAGCCGGAATCTCGTTCGCAACGCTCATCTGGAATTATGCACCGCAATTCGCTGGATGCTAGCGATTTGATGGGAATGCTTTACGAAGAGATGATTGGCGGCGGGAAAATCAACCTTTTTCGCGGCGAAGGCAGTTTGGCCGGGTGGTTGCGGCGCTATGTGCGCGGCTATATTCTTAATTCAAACCCGAATACCCACGGGGAGATGTCCATCGAAGGCGCGTTCGCCGACGGCGAAGGCAATTGCGCGGCGATGGAACTCCCAGTCGAGGACAAACAATTAATTAGCAAAGAAGTCTGGATCAACACCCATTATTGTTTTCATGATTTGTGGATGAAAGATCCCGAACGCGCCTATATCCATTTACTGAAAACTCGCTTTCATTTCTCAAGCGAAGAGACGAAAAACTTTCTTGATATTTCCTCGACGGCCAATGTGGACCAGATCTTTTCGCGAAATGTGAAATTTATGCGTGAATCGTGGAAAAAGCACGAGAATAGAGATCATCGCAAAAATATTTGATTTCTTTGTCAGTTTTCCGTCTCTGCTTCGCCTTATATGTTGTAACCGCGAGAAAGCGGAGAAAGGAAGGAAAACATGAACAAGAAAATGGCAATTATTGCGACGCTCGCAGCGGTTATGAGCTGTGGTTTCGTTCAAGCGCGTCCGCACGGCGGTGGACGCGGTGGTCACGGTGGCGGACCGCGTCCCGCAATGCATCATGGTGGTGGATTTGGTCATCGTCCGCCGCCCCCTCCCCCGCGTCATCACCATGGACATCATGGCAGTGCATGGGGACGCGGAGGACGCAATTTCTGGCCTGGATTCGTTGGTGGCATAATCGGCGGAGTCGTAGCCGATGCAATAGTCAGTCCCGCACCGGTGGTTG
>CALYTX010000198.1 GCA_945487985.1 uncultured Verrucomicrobiota bacterium
CAGGGCGATGTCCTGCTCGTGGCGGAAACGGGGAACGTAGTGGCCGTAAAGCGGGTCGGTCTCGTGGCGGTTGGCGCCCTTGAGCTTGATCGGCTGGCCGTTGAGATAATACCGCCCGCCGGAAATCTCGCTCACCCTGAAGCCAAACACACTCGAAACGCACTCCTGCGCACCCTGCAGCACGAGCTTGTAGCACGCGGGCGATTCCGCGCTCCAGAGTTTGACGCCGGCGACGGTGAACTTGCCGGACGCGAACGGACCGGCCACGAGATTGTCGTCCCAGTCGTAGAGCAGGTAATTCTCCACCAGACCTTCCGCCTCGACCGTCACCTCCCAGGCACCATCGTACTCGCCCTTGATGCAAGGTCTAGCAGTAGCGAAGAAATCGCGGATGCGATTCTTCGGACGCGCCAGCACCCAGGTGCCGCGGAAAATTCCAGAGAGGCGGAACATATCCTGGTCTTCAAGATACGAACCGTCGCTGTAACGATAAACCTCGAGCGCGAGAACATTTTTTGCACCCGGCTTGACAAGGCTCGTAACCTTGAATTCTGCAGGGCTACGGCTGTCTTTGGAGAAGCCTACATATTCGCCGTTGACCCACAGGTAGAAAAAGCTGTCGACGCCGTCAAATTTGAGGAAAATATCCTGCCCTTCCCACTCGCGCGGAACCGTGAATTCGCGCCGGTACTGCCCTACGGGATTGCGCGCCGCCCAACTCGTGTAGTTTTTCGGCGGCTCACCCATAACTTTCGACCCGCCTGGAACATCGCGAGCGAATGGATAGCGGATGTTGGTGTAGATGGCCGTTCCCCATCCCCCCTTGCCATTGGCTCCATACGCCTGCCATGAACAAGGAACCTTGATTGTCTCCCACGAGGATACGTCGTAGTCGGGGTAGAAAAAGCCGCGCGAACGCGATTGCGGATCTTTCGTCCAGCGAAATTTCCATTCGGTGTCAGAATCGAGCGAACGCTGGCGCGGCGAAAATTCTGGGAGAATCTTGAGTGCCTCGCCAACTGTATCGAAACTGGAAAAAGCAGCCCTAACCGGTTCGCGACCACAGGAAAGCACTTCGTTGTTCTGCCATTCGTCCCCGCTCGGGGCGGAGAAAAGGCTCACAGCGACCAGACTAACGCCAATTGCAAGGATTGCTCGTATCATGGTAGTTATTTTATCATATTTACCGTCTGGCGATAGATGAATTTCGACTGCCGAATGATCTCGCGCAGAAATGCGGCATCTTCCCGGCCCGCGCAAGCGAGCCCGCGGTCCGCCCAGTAAATGGCCGAAGCCATCGGGTGTGTCCACTCGTCGATGCCATATTTCGCTTCCACCTCACGCATCGTATCGCGGTCCATACCCAGTTCCTTCCATGCGTCGCGCCGCTCGGCATCGCGGACAATCTGGCGCCACTTTTCGCGGTAGATTGGGCTGGCGGGGTCGATCTTCGTACCCATCTTCAGCTCAAACAGCCATGCCAGCTCCCGGTAGAGCGCGGCCGCTTTGGGATTCAGCCGCAAGCCTTCGTCGCGCAGCAGTTTCATCGCCGCGTGCACCCAGCGCCAGCGATCTTCGTAGGTAGGCATCATCACTGAGATATTGTAGGCGAGGTTCCACGCCGCATAACTCCACACTTCGCTCTCGTGCGGCTCTAACCGCGTCAGCGTCGAGGCCAACTGCTGCAATTCCACATAATGACCTTCTCGCTGCATCCGTCCGGCGCGGAACCAGACGATTTCCGAGGCGAGCGAACGCAAGCCGCCCATCACGGCAATGGCGCTCTCTGCCCCAAGCGGAACGTCCAACGGACTCTTAACCCAAAGCACATACTGCCCGGCCACACCCAGCACAAACAGCCCCGCTATCGAAAGGACCCTTCTCATCTCCTGCCTTCTCCAATCAAGTCTCCAAGCCTGCCAACGGCATCGCTGCCGCCGAGCACCGTAAGCTTGTCGCCCGCTGCAAAAACGAATTCCGCCCCCACGTTGCGCACAACTTTGCCATTGCGCTCGACTGCGATGACAAACGCCCCGGTCTTGGCGCGGATATCGAGCGTGACGACGCTTTCGCCCGCCGCCGGCGACCCTTCCGGGATCGTCAAGCGACCTACTTCATCGCCGGGCAGCATAAAAGTCACTTCTTTCGAAAGCCGCGCAAGCCGCGCGTCCGCCGCCATGGCCTCGCGGAAATTATCAGCCGCCAAGCGGCTGGCGCGCACGAAGAAGCGCCAGCCGAACGCCAACGACAATGCCAGCAGCGCCAAAATCAGCGTGCGTGCCCACCATTCATCTGGCATAATATTGATATTGATCATTACGATTTCGACGAAATCGAGCGAAAGCACCATCGTGCGCACAACCAGTCGCACCACCCGACGGGTAGCCTCTTGCCAAAGAGCCTGCTCCTTGCCGACTACGATATTGGCAATGCCGTCGGCGAGCGATCGCGCAAGCGCAAGCACCTGCGGAAGCGCCATTATCAGCAGAATATTGAAAATTAGGCAGAAGAAAATCTGCTTGCGCTCTTCAAAAAAGCGCGAGAAGTTGGACCAGTCGATTTTCGTCAATCCCACAAAGGCAATCGCGAGCGCGAACTGCAGCAGCCCCATTATGATCAGCTCGTGCAGATTGGCCCTCACCGCCGCGCGGCGCTCGTCATTCCCCGTCCGGCGGTAGCGCGCAAGGAAACCTCGATAGGCGGAAATTCTCTCCTGCAGACGGGACGGACAGTACGTCTCGGCCCAATTGCCCGCTACCTCGGACAGACGAATGAGCCACGGGTTGAGAAGCGTCGTCAGCAGCGTAACCCCGACCACTATCGGCAGAAATGGATCTTCCGCGCCCCAATCCTGATGCTGCGGCAACAGCCGGCTGCGATAGGAATGGTAAAGCAGCGCCACCATAAATGCAAACTCGCCGATCTGCGCCATTGAAAAGCCAACCTGCACCGATGTCTTTAGTCCTTCAGCGCCAGTAAGCAGGGTGCCAACAAAACAATTGACGAATTTCCCCCATATAACTACGCCGGATAAAAGCAGAATCTCCGGCAAGTGACGCATCGTGGCAGACGGATCGACCATCAAGCCAATGGACACGAAAAACACAGCGGCGAACGTCGAGCGCAAAGGCATCACCATCTGATGAATGCGCGCGCGCGCATCAGAACTGGCGCCAAGCACCCCCACAAGGAAAGCGCCCAGGGC
>CALYTX010000199.1 GCA_945487985.1 uncultured Verrucomicrobiota bacterium
CAATGCATCTCCACGCAAGTAGGATGCGCTATGGGTTGCGCCTTTTGCGCAAGCGGTTCGCGCGGGGTGGTGCGTTCGCTCACGGCGGACGAAATAGTCGCCGAATACATGGCCGGCCGCCGCCATGGCGAAATCACGAATATCGTCGTCATGGGCATGGGCGAACCGTTCGCCAACTACGACGAGACCCTCCGAGCCCTGAAACTGATTAATGCCGGCAAGGGACCTAACCTCGGCGCGCGACATATAACCATTTCCACCTGCGGCGTGGTTCCAGGCTTAGAAAGACTCGCCGCCGAAGGCATCCAGTTCGAGCTGTCGGTTTCGCTGCATGCGCCCAACGACGAACTGCGCTCGTACCTCATGCCCGTTAACCGCCGCTGGCCGATCAACGAACTGCTTGAGGCATGCGCGAACTACACGCGGCGCACCAAGCGCATCATCACCTTTGAATACACCGTCATCCAGGGCGTCAACGATTCGCGCGCATGCGCCGAGGAACTCGCGCGCCAAGTGCGGCGCGTGCCGATGGCAAAAGTGAATTTGATTCCTCTCTCGCCCGTAGACCACCGAGCCGATTTCAAAACTCCTGACGAGTCGACCCTGCTGATGTTTCTCGATGTGCTCATGAAAAACCGCGTGCAGACGATGCTTCGCCGCAGCCGCGGGAAGGATGCCAATGCCGCCTGCGGACAGTTGAGGCTACGCCGCATGGAGGGTTGAATATGGGCAAAAGCGCCATCACGCAGCAAGAACTCATTGCCTGGGGCGGACCGGAAATCTTCAACCAAGGACTGGCGATTTGCAACTCGGGCGATGTCATCAACGTTGCATACAATGACGAGACGCTCGAAATCTCAGGCAAAATAGAACAACCGGACGGATGGGAGATGCCGGTAAGTTTCACCCTCGAACGCGACGGACGCATTCGCTCGCAGTGCCCTTGCCGCACCAACCGCCAGTTCGGCATGGTGTGTCCGCATGTGCTTGCGCTGGGCATCGCGCTGATGGTCAAGGAAATGGACGAGCCCGAACCCCAGAAAAAACCCCGCGGCAACGCAGCTTCGTCTCGCGAGCCAATCTCCACTTCCGAAGAAGAACCAGAAGCGCAATTCATCGAAGTGCCGATGAAGCCGACGATCTATGCGCTTGTGAGCGGCTCTCGAGCCGCCCTCTCGCTCGAAATCGACGCCCACTACGGACATGTTGAATTCCCTGCCGGATCGATCCAGGCCGACAGAACCGTCTATCTGCCAGACCCGGACGATCCGCTTGTGCGGCGGACGCGTTCGCTGGCGGCGGAGAAAGCCGCTATCGACGAAGCGCGCAAATGGGGCTTCACGCCCGGATACCGCCAAGGGGATCTCAAATTCTACACCGCCGAGCCGCAACAGGTGCTGAACTTTCTCGGTTCCGGACTTAGCGCGCTGCGTCGCCAGGGCTGGCGAATCGACCTTTCCGAGCGGCTCATGAAGGCAACCGACGAAATGCCCTACGTGGTGCCGATTGTCACGATCAAAGACGCCCCCGGCGGCGCTTTCGATGTTTTCTACCAGTTCGATGCGATGGGACGAGACGTCTCTGCGCTGGAAATCCAGGCCGCGCTCAACCGCAACGACAGCTACATTCTTAAAGACGGCGGCGTGATTCTGCTCGACAACCGCGCAATTGAGGAAATGCACGGCGTTTTCCGCGATACTGCAACCACGCAAAACGGCGCGCCGGCCGGCGCTTTCCGCCTGGACGCAATCCACGCAGCTTATGTCAAGGAATCGCTCGATGCACTTGGCGTCGAACTCGAAGACTGCGATGCCCCGATTTGGCGCGAGAATGCCGCCGCCCTCGGTGGCAACGGCAATGCGAAATACGAGCCGGTCAGCCTCGGCAACCTCGACAAAGTCCTTCGCCCCTACCAAAAGCAAGGCGTCTATTGGATGCGCTTTCTCGAAAACGCCGGCTACGCGGGATTGCTCGCGGACGAGATGGGCCTGGGCAAGACGCTGCAGACTCTCGCCTGGCTTTCGCTGCCGCGCGCCGGGGCCGGCGCCGCACGCCTGCCAGCGCTGATCGTCTGTCCAACCTCGCTCGTCATGAACTGGATGGCGGAAGCGCGGAAATTCGTCCCCACGACGAAGGTGTTGGCAATTTCAGGCCCCGACCGCGCTGCCGCCTTCGGACAGATTGACGCGGCAGATCTGGTAGTAACCTCCTACGCACTGTTGCAGCGCGATTTTGATGATGTCTACCAAAATCGAGAATTCTCAGTCGTCGTCCTCGACGAAGCCCAGCGAATCAAGAATCGGCAGACCAAGAACGCCCGCGCCGTCAAAATGCTGCGTGCACGCCGCCGTTTAGTTCTTACCGGAACACCAGTCGAAAATTCCGTCGCCGATGTCTGGTCGATATTCGACTTCCTGATGCCGGGGTATTTAGGCGAATACGAATCGTTCCGCCTTGGCTGCGAGCAACCCGTCCTCGACGGCGGTAGCGAAGCGGCAATCGCCCTCGAACGGCTGAAACGCAAGCTCAACCCTTTCATTCTCCGCCGTCTTAAGCAATCAGTCGCAAAAGACCTCCCGGATAAAATCATAAAACTATCCTACTGCCCACTCGACGAGGAAGCGCGCCGTAAATACAACGAGGCCCACCACAAAGCCAAACTCGAAGCTGGCGCTATCATACGCGAAAAAGGAATCGGGAAAGGAAGAATCGAACTGCTCTCGCTGCTGACGAAACTGCGGCAGATTTCCTCGGCCGGTAAACTCGAAGGCTTTATCGAGCAATTGCAGTCAGCTATCGATGGCGGACACAAGATTCTCGTCTTCTCGCAATTCGTCAAAACACTGAAGTTAATCGCCGCCGAATTACAGCTTTTGGGCGTTAAGTTCTGCTATCTCGACGGCGCCACTAAAGACCGTCTCGGCGAATGCGAACGCTTCAACCGCAACAGCTCGATTCAGATTTTTCTCATTTCGCTCATGGCCGGAGGAACTGGACTCAACCTCACCAGCGCGGACATGGTAATCCACTACGATCCATGGTGGAATCCCGCAGTGGAGGATCAGGCCACCGACCGCGCGCACCGGATTGGTCAGAAAAAGAACGGTTATGTCATGAAAATGATCGCCCCGGACACAATCGAAG
>CALYTX010000200.1 GCA_945487985.1 uncultured Verrucomicrobiota bacterium
CGGCACCGTCTCGAAACGGTTGTCTGCAAGATATATCCGCCTGAGATCTGCCAGCGCCGAAAGATCGGGCAGCGAAGATAGGCGGTTGCCGTTGAGCCGCAACCACTTCAAGGCGACGAGCGATGCAAGCACATCAACGCTCTCCAGCACATTGCGGTCGAGATTCAGATACTCAATCTCTGCCGGATTGAAAGGACCGGGCCGGTCGGAGAGCTTCGCCCAAGCACCGGCGAAATTTGCGCCGGAAACCGCATCCGCGGCGGCCTTGCGCTCTTGCGCGGACAGCGGCACATAGACCATGCCTTTGCTGCGGATATCTTCCAGCGCGAGCGTCTTGAGCGCAGCTTCCTTTAGATAGATTCGCGTTTCCGGCGCAACCGTCGTGTACGCCGGAACCGGTTCGCGGAAACAACCGGCGGCAAGCGCGACAACCGCCGCCCAGAATACCGGATGGAGATTTCTCATTCGCTTGCCGCCTTTCCGCATTACTACGCTCAAGCTTCCTTGCCCGCAGCCGCCGCAACGATCGCGGCGAAATCCGCCGCCTTGAGCGCCGCGCCGCCGATAAGACCGCCGTCGATATCCTTCTTGGCAAGCAGTTCCGCCGCATTGCCCGGCTTCATCGAGCCGCCGTACTGGATGCGGATCGTCTCTGCCGTTTCCGCACCGACGAGCCTGGCGAGCGTGGCGCGGATAAGCGCGTGCACTTCCTGCGCCTGGTCGGGAGTGGCGGTTCTGCCCGTGCCAATCGCCCAAACTGGCTCGTAGGCGATGACGAGCTTCGCACAGTCGGCCGCGACAACATCCTTAAGACCGACTTCGAGTTGACGGATGATCACTTCCTCGAGCTTGCCCGCGTCGCGCTCTTCGAGCGTCTCGCCGATGCACATCATCACCGTCAAGCCTGCGGCAATCGCCGCCCGCGTGCGAAGGTTGACCGTTTCGTCGGTTTCACCGAAATACTGGCGGCGCTCCGAATGGCCGGTGATAACGTATTTGCAGCCCGCATCGACGATCATGCCAGTCGAGATTTCGCCGGTGTAGGCCCCCGACTCTTTCCAGTGGCAGTTCTCGGCGCCGATGCCGACTGCAGTGCCGGCGGCGGCCGCAACCGCTGCGGGAATGTCGATTGCCGGCGTACAGCAGACCACTTCCACATTGCCGTAGTCTTTCGTCGCTTCGGCGACAGCCTTGACGAGCGCCGCGGTCTCCGACGGCTTCATGTTCATTTTCCAGTTGCCTGCGATGATTTTCTTGCGCATTTTATTTTTTCTCCTTGAATTTCCGCACCTTCACCCCCGCGTCGCGAAACATCTTCTTGACCGTGCCGAGAAAAGCGTAGTCGCCTCCATAGACGACCTCCTCGATTCCCGAATTAACAATCAGCTTCGCGCACGTAAGGCAAGGTGAAATAGTTATGTAGATAGTGGCCCCGCGCACGGCCGAGCCGTGAAACGCCGCCTGGCAGATCGCATTCTGCTCGGCGTGCACGCACAGGCATTCCTCCAGATGGGTTCCGCTGGCCGCCTTCCCCGAACAGCGCGGGCACCCGCCCGCGAAACAATTGCGCGTGCCGTGGGGCGTTCCGTTGTATCCAGTTGAAAGAATATGGCGGTCTTTCACAATCACCGCCGCCACATGACGACGCAAACAGTTAGACCGCTTCGCGACCACTGCGGCGATTTCCATGAAATATTCGTCCCACGAAGGACGCGGATCTTGTGCCTTGCCTGCCATCTTTGCCGATATTATACCAAAACAACTGCCGAACCCGCCACTTCGACGGGGCCTCAAGGCGCCATGAAGTTGGCCTTGCCAATTTCGCGGGGGTTGAAATAAAACTCCTGACCCGTTGCGTCCATCACGCTACGCCAAAGATCGCTTTTGAGCGAAACGGTTTGACGCTCGATTGTCGCCAGCTTGATAGGCACGAGCGTGTAGCTCTCGCCGATGTTGCCAACCACGCAGTTCGTGCGCCCGGCCATCGCCGCATGCACCGCGTTGCGCGCGAGCATGTAGCAGCGGATAGCATCGGTACCGCGCGCGGGAACCGAACGCACGGTATAGCTCGGATCGAAGTATTTCACCGAACTGACGATTCCCTTGGCCTTGAAATGCTCGCTCATCTTGCGCTTGAGGAACTCGCCGATGTCTTTTTTAAGCACATTGCCGCTGGCGTCCTTGCGCTCGGGTTCGCCCTTGATCAGCGCCTGCCCGGCGCCTTCGGCGACGACAACTACGGCATGGGTTTTGCCGGCGCGAAAGCGGTTCTCGAGCGCGGTGAGGATTCCGCCGGGACCCTCGAGGGTGAAATCCATCTCGGGGATAAGACAGAAATTCACTACTGGGTTGGACATTGCCGCATAGGCCGCGATAAAACCGGAATCGCGCCCCATGAGCTTGACCAGTCCAATGCCGCCGGCCGTGCCCTTCGCCTCAACATGGGCGTTGCGGATGACCTCCGCCGCCTCGGCAACGGCAGTTTCGAATCCGAACGAACGGCCGATAAACTGAAGGTCGTTATCAATAGTCTTGGGAATGCCGACGACCGATATCTTCAGATTGCGCCGCGTACACTCCTCGGCGATGTCGCGCGCGCAACGCAGCGACCCATCGCCGCCCACACAGAAAAGAATGTTGATGTTCATACGCACGAGCGTATCGACAATCTCATCGGTCGGCTGCTGGCCGCGGCTCGACCCAAGAATGGTTCCGCCAAGCTCGTGGATGGTGTCAACCGTGTCGGGATCGAGCATCATAGGCTGATAGCCGAAACGCGGACTCAGCCCCGCGTAGCCGTAGCGGATGCCGTAGATCGTCTTCACCCCGTAGTCGAACGAGAGAATTTCCACCAACCCCTTAATGACATTGTTGAGACCTGGGCACAAGCCGCCCGCGGTGACGATTCCCACTCGCGTCCAGCTCGGGTCGTGGAAAATCTTCGAATGCGGACCTGCCTTCTCGAAGCTCGGCACGTGGCCGAGTTTCTTTGTTAGCGCCTCGACCGCCGCGAGCGACTCGCTGGCGATGATGCGCTCGCCATCGTGGACAAATTCATGATGATGGACGGGAGAGACGATTTTTCTTTCTCCAAGCGTTTCGATGT
>CALYTX010000201.1 GCA_945487985.1 uncultured Verrucomicrobiota bacterium
GCTAGGGCATCCGCTTCGCGGACTCGCGTTGCTCGGGGGATACGCCGGCTTTTTTATTTTAAGGGGGTATATGCTGAACAGGACTGAAAGAGCGGTGCGGCATCTGGTAGGGGTGCTGGGCTTTTCGCTGGCGACAAGTTATGGACTCGCGGTGCCAGACGAGGCGTGGAATTTCATCGAGCCGGTGATTGTGCCGGGCGTCAAGAGTGCCATGTGGCGAACGAACGAATGTGTGCGGCTCGAGCAGGTGAAGATTGTCTGTGAAAGTTGTACAGGACAGGCCTCGGTCGAAGACCGCGAATGGTTTGCTCGAGCTTGGGAGCGAGCCTTTGGATTCCGTCCGCAGATATCTTTGGAGGTTCAGCTCTCGGGACTCCGCGCGTTGTGCGAGGATGAGCAGTACTCGATTTCCGCCAACCCGGGCGAGGTTCGCGTCCATGCAGCAACGCGACAGGGTTTTCGCCATGCGTTCCACACCCTGCGTCAGATTGCGATCGCCGACCGCACGGGTCTCACTCGTCAGGGCTGGATTATGCCTGGTTTCCAGATTTCCGACAAACCCTCGCTCAAGTTCCGCGGCCTGCATATTTGCTGGTTCCCTGAACAGGATGTCGTCGATATAGAGCGGACAATCCGACTAGCGGCATACTACAAGTTTAATTATGTCGTCCTTGAAAACTGGGGCGTCTGGCGTAGCGAACGCCATCCTTGGTTCGGTTGGGCGGACGGCAAGATGACATCTTCCGCCGTGCGACATCTCGTTGAGATTGCTGCGGATGAGGGGCTGACTCTCGTGCCGCAGCTCAATGTCCTCGGTCACGCCTCGCTTTCGCGCGTACGAACGGGCAATCATGCGACACTCGACTTTGCGCCCGAATACGAGCCTCTCTTCGAGCCCTACAGCGGTTGGAACTGGTGCCTTTCGAATCCTGAGGCGCGTCGAATCATCAAGGAACTCGCGCTTGAGCTCCATGATCTCTTTGGGCGTCCGACCTATTTCCACATCGGCTGTGACGAAGGATGTCCTCCAACCTGTCCGAAGTGTCGTGCGAACGACTATAACGAACTCTTCAGTTCGCTAGTCAAGGATTTGGCGGAGACATTCCAATCGCGCGACGCGAATGTGATGATGTGGCATGATATGCTGATTACGAAAGGCGATGCACGCTTCAATGGGTTCTATTGCAACGGCGATGCGCGTGCCGAGCAGCTCTTAGACTCCCTGCCAAAGGGTGTTGTCGTTTGCGATTGGTACTATGGCGATGCGCAGAAGGCGTATCCGACACTGGAGTATTTCATAAGCAAAGGACATCCCACCCTGACTTGTCCGTTGCTCAACCCGAGCGGCATTGCCGCGCAGGGGAAATACGCTCGCGAGCATGGTCTTCTTGGTTATCTCGGCACGACTTGGGCGGAGATGTACGGGCGCAACTATCCAGAGGTGATGCTCTCCGGTGCGGCAGCGGCCTGGGGAGCGCCGCGTGCGCCGATTTGGTTGAATCAGGATATGACCTCGCCTTGTAACTACCACCTGCGTCAGGTCGGACACGATATGAGGCTGCGCAACCGCCTGTATACGGGCTTCGACAAGGAGCAGATGTGTTCCCGCCCCGTCACGCATTAGGTCGTTTCGCGGCAACGGCGCCGAGTGGAGGCGCTGGTGCATAGATCTACCCGGCTTCGCGCACCACCGCCGCATAATCGTCAATGAACAGACCCAATTCGTTGGCGTAACTTTCGTCGGGCTGCTCGTTCGCAGCATAGCCAGCACCGCTTCTGTTGCATATTAACCTTTCGAGTATTGTTCGCTTTCAGCGTCTGTTGTTATAATATGCGCTAAAAGGGAGTATACAAGATGATTGACATATCCAAGAAAGCAATCTCGGTTATCTGCGCTACGATTACGCTGACGGCTCTGTCGGCGGAACAAAAGGATCCGCGCGAGACATATTCCACCGCGGGTTGGAAGCTCGTGTGGAGCGAGGAGTTCAATGGCACTGGTGCGCCCGACCGCGCGATTTGGACGCCCGAGGTCGGTTTTATCCGCAACCACGAGCCGCAGTATTACACCGACATGCGCGAGGAGAACTGTACGCAAAGAGATGGCGCACTTGTCATCACTGCACGTAAGGAGACCTACCCGAATGCCGATTACGGCAAGCAGAAGAGCGGATGGAAGTATGGCATCAAGGAGGCGAAATACACATCCGCCGACATTGTATCCAAGCGCACCTTTCTGTATGGACGCCTTGAAATCCGCGCGCAACTGCCGAATGGACAGGGTGCCTGGCCTGCGCTCTGGACGCTTGGTGATTGCCTACGAAAACCGAAGGACGACCCAGAATATTGGAACTGGCCGTGTTGCGGAGAAATCGACATTGTTGAAATCTGGGGCAACAATCCCTACCGCGTTGCCGCTTGTCTACATACATCCGACCAGGGGTGGAAGCAAAAGGCGAACGAGCACCATAAGGTGACCGGTGGCGGCGATCGCCACTTCAAGGGGCCTGGCGAGAATCCGGGCGAAGGTTTCCACACATATACTCTCGACTGGTACGAGGATAAACTGGTCATGTTCTACGATGGCAAACGATATGGCGGCGCGAAGCTTTCGCGCAGCGACTGGCCTGACGGCTCGAATCCGTTCCGCAAACCCCACTTTTTGCTTATCAACCTTGCGCTCGGCGGCTACGGCAATCCCGTCTACGATGTGGATACTCCGCAGATGCGCGACAAGCGCGGACCGGACGGCAAGGTCTTGAAGGATGAGAAGGGCAAGGCAATCAAGGAGCCGACTGGAAAAATCATCCCTGCGGCGAAGTTTCCGATGGAAATGAAGGTCGACTGGGTCCGTTACTATGAGCGGGAATAAGGGGATAATCATCTTGATGTTGCTGTCGAGCAAGTAGGCACGCCGCGACGAGCCGCCATCACCTACCGAGGGTGCGATCTTGCACCAGAGTGCGACGATAATTCGTGCGGTCGCCTCGAGCTCCTTCGGATAGAGCCCTCTGATTCTGTCGACCGCCACGGTAAAGGGCGCGCGTGAAGGCGCGCGCGTCGGAATCATGTCGGT
>CALYTX010000202.1 GCA_945487985.1 uncultured Verrucomicrobiota bacterium
CTCCCATCACGATGTCTGGCAGCGAGAAACCAACGCTGCCAAGTAGCCATTCGTCCGTTTTGAAAACGCGTTTGGATGGCACCTCACGCTGCGAAATTTCGATTGTACCGTTGACGACATTGGCGCAGAGAATATCGTGCATTAAAACATCGCCGCGCTTGGACGTAGGAAGGCGCGAAAGCTGCCAGAATCTACCGTCGAGCAAAGGAAACGCCGCCACGGAATGATTGCCCGTGGTCATTGTCAGCACTCGCCCACTCGTACGCCGCCGCAAATCCTCCTTGGGCACCATCAGTACGCTCGGATGCTCGCCGAGACGCTGCTGAATGCCGCGTTCGAAGATAAAAGTGTCCTCACCTACATCCCACGCCTCGAATTCCCGCTCCCGCCCCATGGCTACGGTCTTGACCGTTCCCAGACGCATGTGTCCGGTTTTGCGGATTCGCGAAAGGAAGGAGCGGATGGCGTTCATACAGTCTCTCAATGACAATGTGACTGACGATGCGTCTCGCTGGCGATGAGATCTTCGGCCAATGCGCCGATTGCCTCCAGACCTGCTTCGTCGGCGGCTGCAAGCATGTTTTCGAGCGCTGGTAAGACGTACTTTCCGAAACTGGCATGGCCTGCTCCGGCGAGTCTTCCGAAAGCTCCAAGCGCCTGGGCCATGCGTTGAACCGCCGCGAACGGCAGAATATCGACGACTTCCATGCGTGCAGTCTTGCGCGCATACGCGCCAGCGAGCGCGCGACGTTCCTTCTCTGTCAATTTTACATACGGGTCGTAGATCAGGCTCGCTAAATCATAGACGGCTGGACCTACGCGCATACCCTGGAAATCGATAATCGAGAAACGGTCGTTTTTCCAGATTACGTTCGACGACTGGAAATCGCGATGGACTAGCGCCCTGGGCTCTGCCTCCAGCAACGATGCAATCCGCTCAAACTCGGCGGCGACCTCGCGGGAGATTTCTTTCCTAAAGCGCGACGCAAGACATTGCTCGCGGAATAAATCCACTTCCCAGCGCCACAGCTCGCGATCGAAAGCCGGTTCGAGCGGCGGAGGATTCTCGTTGGCGAGAGAATTGAACTTAGCCAATTCTTCCACGACCGCAAGATAACTGCCAATGCGATCGACTCCGCGCTTGGCTATGCGCGCGGCGAAGTCTTCGCTGCCAGCATATTCCATGACCTGCGTTTTTATTTCAGGCAAATCACAGACAATTTCAGGAACTGCGATTCCCTTCTCCTTTAACCAGCGCGCATGGCCGGCGTAGCGCGCGTTCTCGCCACGCGCGGAATCGTCATAGATAATAGCGATCAAATTACCGCTACGGAAAAAGCATCGATCGCTACCGCGCGCACCGAGAAATTCAATCTGACCTTCCTGATTGCCGCATGATGCAAACGCCGATTGCAGTTGCGGGAATCCGGCAAAAGCATTGTCTTGACCGCTGCGGTTGAGTTCGATGTAGCTCGAAATCGTACCGGCATCGCTCCAGAGCAGTTCCTGCGGCGCGATGGCGCGAATGAACCGTCCTTCCATCATCGCCTTTTCGTATGCCTCGATTATCGAAGAGAATCCATCCCCTTTAATATACTGGAGAATTTCTGGTTTAAGTAGGGCGATTCCGCAATAGGTGAAGGTTCCTGGCACACCCGCATCATCGCTTTTCCAATTGGTTACGAATCGCGATTCGGGTTCGACCTCAAGCGTTTGTGGTCCGTTCGCGGCGACGATGCACGCGCCTATCGCCTCTGCGCCAACTTCGCGCCGAGCGAAAACATCGGGCGGGAAAGGATTGTTGTCGATTCCTTCCACGACGATGTCGGCGTTAACAAGATAGAAAGGCTCGTTGCCAATCCATTCGCGTAGCGGATTGAGCGCACCTCCAGTTCCGAGAATTTCGCTTTCTCGACTAATCCCGCAGCCGTTCGAGGCGCACCACGCCTCAATCTTGTCGCCAAGATAGCAGGAGTTCACCTGGATATCATCCACCCCCCACGATCGCAGCAGCCCAACAATGCGCGCCAGCATCGGCTCGCCCCATACCGGCATTAGCGGTTTAGGAATTGTTGCCGTAAGCGGTCTGAGGCGCGTTCCCATGCCAGCTGCCAGGACTATCGCTTTCTTGGTCATCGAACGACCTCACCTGTATACCGAGCGTTGACGCTGCTGGCGGATTTTCGGCTCTTCAAGCATCAGCGAATACCATTGCTCACCGATTCCCGAATTGCTGAAATGCGCAACACGATTGTTCATTAACTGCTCGTGGTTGCGCTTAAGTGTTTCGTTATCGCTATGCTTAAGCGCTTCGGTGAGTGCCTTGAACGCCTCATCGGACATCCCCCGCTTGACGAGAATCCACGAATAGGCCGCGGCTAGTAACACATTCTGGTTGTATTTAAGCCGACGGACAGCCCTTTCGTAAACCTTGCGGATTTCCGCCACCGGACAATCGGTCATCTGCATGCGTGCGATTTTCATGGCTACCATTGTAGGATCGATGAACAACGCCTTGTCCATCAGCGCATCGACACGTTTGAAATCCTTGATCATCCAGGAAAGTTGCAACTGCGCAGTCGCTTTCTGCCGGGCAATCATCGGCACCCAGTGGCGGTATTTATCGAGCGCCTCGCATCGAGCAAGGGCTTCTTCAACGAAGATACGCGTATCGTCGGCGATTTCTTTCTGCGCGGCTTGGATGCTGCCCGGTGGACGGAACTGCCAGCGAGCCATCTTCGCCTGGATCTTTTTCTGCCCCTCGGCAAGTATTGCCTGCACCGCTTGCATATCGGCCATCACCTTCTTGCGGAACAACAACCCGGTTAAAACCTGGAATGTCGTGAAAGCAACTACGCCAAGCGCGACGCTCCACCCCCAGCCGAAATCGCAAGCGTAGCGCAGAAGCGCACTGACGCTACAACCCAGCACAACCCCAATTGCAAGTGTTATCATAAGACAAATTATACCACTAATTATATAATCAGTTCAAGCGCGATCGGGGTAAGAGAATTCAGCGCATTGC
>CALYTX010000203.1 GCA_945487985.1 uncultured Verrucomicrobiota bacterium
GGATCGGCAATATCTATGCGGCGGAAACTCTCTTTGCCGCGGGAATCCTCCCGCAGCGTCGGGCCCATGAACTCACCCTCAAGGAATGCAATCTGATTGTTCGCCACGCTCGGCGGATTCTTCGTCAGGCAATTCAATTGGGAGGCACTACGGTTCATGATTTCAAGAGTGTCGACGGTTCTGAAGGCAAGTTTGTGCAGAAACTCAAAATTTACGGTAAGCGAGTTTGCGGGCAATGTGGCGGACAGACGGCTAAAATCGTCTTAGGAGGAAGGACCAGTTGGTACTGTCCTTGCTGCCAGCATTGAGGGGCGTGGAGATTCGATTCTTCGAGTGCTTTCCGGCTCGGTGCGCGGCTGAAATTTCCCGTGCTCAATGATGCTCGTAAATACAGTAATCCGTATCAGGCTGATTGTGGTATAATATCGTTCAACTATGAAACTTTCTGGTACTATTACGGCTATGGTAACCCCGTTCACAAAGGACGGCGCGGTCGACTATGGTCGGCTGCAGGCAATCGTGGAAGAACAGATTGCAGAGGGAGTCGAGGGTATTTGCGCGGTAGGAACCACCGGCGAGTCGCCTACACTCAATCATGCTGAACATCGTCAGGTTATCGAGAGGACGATCGAGTTCGCAAAAGGAAGGGTGAAAATTATCGCCGGCACCGGCGCGAATTCCACTTCGGAAGCGGTGTCACTCACCAAGGCGGCTATTGCCACTGGAGGGTCGGATGCTACATTGCAGGTTACGCCTTATTACAATAAGCCAAATGCCGAGGGTATCTACCGCCACTTTATGACCATCGCCGATCTGGGTTTGCCAGTGGTGCTCTATAATGTGCCTGGGCGCTCTGGTCGGGAAATTCCGCTTGAAGTGGTTGCGCGCCTGGCAGACCATCCGATGGTTGTGGCTATCAAAGAGGCTGCCGGCTCGGTCGATCGCGTCAGCGCAATCAAGAACCTTTGTCCGCAATTCACGGTGCTTTCCGGTGACGACGGCTTAGCTTTGCCGATGATTGCTGTTGGTGCTGAAGGGGTGATTTCTGTTGCTTCGAATGTGATTCCGCGTGCAATGGGCGATATGGTGCGAGCGGCTCTCAGTGGCGATTTCACCGCAGCGAGGTTTCTGCACGCGAAGTACTATCGGCTTTTCCATAATCTTTTCATCGATACCAATCCCGTTATGGTGAAAGAGGCCATGGCGATGATGGGCAAGATTGATCGCGTCTTTCGACTGCCGCTTTGTGAGACCTCCTCGAAAAACCTCGACGCAATGCGCTCGACGTTGCAGGAGTTAGGGCTTCTTTAAACAATGCGCGTCGGGTTCGGCTACGACTCTCATTGTTTCTCCGATACCGATAGGCCTCTGGTGCTCGGGGGTGTCGTGATCCCTGGCTTCCCCGCGCTCAAGGCCCATTCAGATGGGGATGTGGTGATTCATTCAGTAGTCGATGCGATTCTGGGTGCAGCCGCGATTGGCGATATCGGAATGCATTTCCCAGATACGGAAGAGCGTTGGCATAGAGCAGATTCCACACTGATTTTGTCGGCTGCGGTCGATATGGTTCGCAAGGCCGGCTATCGTATCGGCAATCTCGACATAACGATAGTTTGCGAGAAGCCTAAGATCCGGCCGTATGCTGACGCGATGTGCGAACGCTTGGCTTTTCTGCTCGGAGTGGAAGGGCGCGCGGTGTCGATTAAGGGTAAGACGAACGAGAAGATGGACGATGTCGGCGCGGGCAAGGGAATCGTCGTCTACGCGGCGGTTTTATTGGAGGAACTTTAAGCGTGGGCGGTGAATTGCTGACGGTGCTGGCCGGCTTGACGGTTGGGGCGGCATTGTCTGTATCCGGCGTGGTGCTGCAAGGTGTTTTGCGCAATCCGCTCGCCGAGCCGTATATGCTCGGTATTGTTGGCGGCGGCGCGCTTTTCGCCGTCCTGGCGATAAACTTAGGGTTGACTGCCGCCGGAGGATTCGTTCTGCCTTTGGCCAGTTTGCTTGGTTCTCTGTTTGCCTTGTCAATCGTGGCTTTAGTAGCTTGTGTCGCGCGGCGTCGCCGTTTTGGCGGCACGGACGGGGCGTTGTTGCGTTTTTCTGGATCGACGATTGTTGTCGCTGGCTGGGTAACCGGCTCGCTACTGGGTTCGCTCGACATGCTTGCACTGTCTTATGCTCCCGACGGCGCGTTCGTGAGCGTATCGAAGTGGCTATACGGACGATTGGACGCGGTTGATGTCAGAACCATGATTCTTGCCCTTGTCGTGCTTGGGGCAGTATTTGCCGTCTTGGGATTTTTTCGCCGCGAACTCAATGTGATGGAGCTTGGCCACGAAGAGGCGGAGTGCCTTGGGGTGAATACACGTCTGACGATGTTCGTGGCCATCGGCGCTGTCGCCATGGCAACAGCTGTTTCGGTCGCCTTGGCCGGGGCAGTCGGGTTCGTCGGACTGGTGGTTCCGCATATCGTCCGTCGGCTGGTAGCGGTGAAAATGGAAATTCTCTTACCCATCTCGGCGTTGATTGGCGGCATCATGGTGGTGGCGGCAGAATATGTTGGCCGGCTTCTGCCAGGCGATGTGGGCGTGGGCGTCGTGTGTGCAGTGCTGGGCGCACCGTTCTTTCTTTACTTGCTGGCAACTCCGTCCGCCGGCGAGGGACGCGATATCTAAGATATAACGTCCCAATCGGTTTTCAGCGCGGCACGGTTCCGACCGTCTATTGATTTTATACACTGCTATCACGCTGCCAAAATCTTCTGAGACGCAACTGACGTTAATTCCGTTGCGGTTTTGATTTTCGGGCGGTTGTCGTCTCACTCTCTTCGATGCATGTGACGATTTGCTTTGTTCCGAGGATCATTTTTGCGCGTCGCAAACTATTGTGATGAACTTCCCTGACCATTTTTATCATCAGGGAATGAAACGAGCCCCTGATTTTTGATATAATTTGCGGCAACGATGATATGGACCTGTAGCTCATCTGGACAGAGCAGCTGCCTTCTAAGCAGCGGGTAGTGGGT
>CALYTX010000204.1 GCA_945487985.1 uncultured Verrucomicrobiota bacterium
GCGCTCGTCTGCGTGCGGCGGAGCCGCCTGCGGGTAAAGTCATCCCAGACTTTGGTACATTATCAATTTTTGATATAATTCTTTCGCCATGAAAAAAGTTATCATCACCGTTGTCGGCAAGGATACTGTCGGCATCATTGCTAAAACATCAAACTATCTTGCCAAGGCGAATATCAACATCCTCGATATTTCCCAAACCGTCGTGCAAGATTATTTTAATATGATGATGATCGTCGACGGATCGAAGTGTAAAAAAACCTTTGAGAAGGTCGGCGCGGAATTGGCCAAACTCGGGATGAATATGGGTTTGAAGATTCGCTGCCAGAAAAGCGAGATATTCGAAAAAATGCACCGCATCTGATAAAGTCCATGATCAATCTTTCCGAAGTTTTAGAGACCAACAAGATGGTGAGCGAGCAAACGCTCGACGTTCGAACCATCACCATCGGCATTTCGCTTTTGGATTGCGCCGATTCATCGTTGCAAAAAACGTGCGATAACATCTACGCCAAGTTGATGCGCATCGCCAAAGATCTCGTCAAGACCGGCGATGAAATCGGCCGTGATTTTGGCGTTCCCGTCGTCAATAAGCGAATTTCCGTAACTCCCGTGGCGATAGTAGGCTCGGCCTGTTGCAAAAAACCGGCCGATTTCGTGAAAATCGCGAAAACCCTCGACCGCGCAGCCAAAAGGCTCGGGGTCAATTTCATTGGCGGCTATTCGGCGATTGTCTCGAAGAATATGACTCCGGCCGACGAAATGCTCATCCGTTCGATTCCCGCGGCGATGAAAGCGACCGAGAGAATCTGCTCCTCGGTAAATGTGGGTTCTACCAAAACCGGCATCAATATGGATGCCGTCAAACTGATGGGCGAAATCATTCGCGAGGCGGCAGAATTGACGAAGAAGAACGATTCGCTCGGCTGCGCCAAAATTGTGGTGCTCTGCAACGCGCCTGACGACAATCCCTTCATGGCCGGCGCGTTTCACGGTGTAAGCGAGGGCGATGCGGTAATCAACGTGGGCGTGTCGGGTCCTGGCGTGGTGAATGCCGTCCTGAAGAACTGCCGTGGCATGGACTTCGGCGAATTGTGCGAAACCATCAAGAAAACAGCCTTCAAAATTACGCGGGTGGGACAACTCGTCGCCCAGGAGGCGTCGAAGCGGCTTGGTATTCCGTTCGGGATTATCGATCTTTCGCTTGCGCCCACGCCGGCCGTCGGCGATTCGGTAGCCGATATCCTCAAAGATATAGGTCTTGAACATCCCGGCGCCCCGGGCACCACTGCCGCGCTCGCGCTTTTGAACGACAACGTCAAGAAGGGCGGCGTCATGGCCAGTTCCTATGTCGGGGGACTTTCCGGCGCGTTCATTCCCGTTTCCGAAGATCAGGGAATGATCGATGCCGTCGAGGCCGGCGCGCTTACGCTCGAAAAACTCGAGGCGATGACTTGCGTCTGTTCGGTCGGGCTGGATATGATTGTCATTCCCGGCGATACTCCGGCAACTTCGATTTCCGGCATTATCGCCGATGAAGCGGCTATCGGCATGGTCAACCAGAAAACGACGGCCGTGCGCGTGATTCCCGCCATCGGCAAAAAGATTGGCGACAGCGTCTGCTTTGGCGGACTTCTCGGCTACGGACCGGTAATGCCGGTGAACCGTTTTTCGTGCGCGGATATGATCAATCGCGGCGGACGCATCCCCGCGCCGATTCATTCGTTCAAGAACTGAAGAAATGTGCGGCGCTCTCTGTTCGATCGCCTACTGCATAGTTGGCTGCAATACCGGCTCTGCCGACCAGCAGGCGCTGCACGTAATCGAGTGCGATACTGAAACGGGCGCGGCGAAAATAGTCCAGTCCGTATCTGGCATCCAGGGAACAACCTATTTCCAGCTCGACCGCGCCCGCGAATATCTTTATTCGGCGATTGCCGAAAACGGCAAGGGATGTATCGTCCGTTTCCCGATTAAAGACCACAAGTTAGGCGCGATGGAAAGAATCGCCGCGCTTCCATGCGAGACTCCTTGCCATGTTTCCCTTGCGCCCGATGGCCGGCGAATCGCCTTTGCCGCCTACTCTTCGGCGACGTGCGGAACGGTCGGTATCGACGGGTCGGGGCTTAAAACTTATGTTTTCCCTGACGATGATATGGGCGGCAACGAGCAGCGTCAGCAAAAAGCTTTTGCGCATCAGGCGTTCTTCCTCGATGGCGAAACGCTGGGCGTAGTCGATCTTGGTTGCGATCGCATTCGTTTTTTCGATCCCGCGACGATGACGCCCAAGGGAAAGGATATTAAAACCGATTCTGGCGACGGACCCCGCCACGTCGCAATCCCGTCCAGCGGCGGCTTTATCTACCTTGTCAATGAACTTTCAAGTTCCGTAGCCGCCTACGCCGCGGCGGCGGACGGGTTTAAGCGCATCGGCAAATGGACTATGCTGCCGGCTACCTTCAACCGCTGGCGGGCGGATGGCAAAACGCTCGCAACCAAGGCCGCGGCAATCAAGCTTTCGGCGGACGGAAAAATGCTTATGGCGTCGAACCGCGGTTGCGATTCGATAGCCTTCTTCCGCGTAAGTGCAGATGGTTCGCTCGCGCCAAAAAATATTGCTCCTCTCGCCGGCAAATTTCCTCGCGATTTTGAATTGATGCCCGGAGAAAAATTCGTGGTTGTCGGACACAAAATGTCGAATGAAATCCAGATCTACGCTATCGACCGCGAAAAATATACGCTTTTACCTGTAGGCAAACCGCTTGCTGTTTGGCGTCCGCTCTGTTTCAAGTTTCTTTGATGTAAGCGGCAAGGCTTCGAAAAGCTCAGATGCACTTTTGCTCAGATGCTCAGATGCCGAGGTCGGGCAAGACCGCGCCAGCGGGTTAGTTAACGCCGAGGGTCGGCAAATGGCGCTCCACTACCGTTCCGCTTTGCTCGGCCCCTTGCGGCCCCTCCGGGGTTCG
>CALYTX010000205.1 GCA_945487985.1 uncultured Verrucomicrobiota bacterium
ACACGCACGGCAGGTTCCTGCCGGACGTGCGCACGTTCCTGCGTCGCTGGTCGCTCGCGGGGCCGACGCACCACTTCGCGCTTGGCGTTGGCCACCATGCGGCGGAACTGAAAAAGCTCGGCAAGGCCCTTGGCGTCGAAGTCGAGGTCGTCACGCCGGAGAAAGAGGTCGTGTCAGAATGATCATTGTCGCTACTCGCTATTGTCTTGCCGCTGGGTGCAGGGGACTTGCATCTGCCAAAGAATGTGACGAAGGACACGCCTTGTCTGTTGCTGACCCTTTCGACCCTCTTTTGGCCCTTTACTGGCCTAACTGAGAACTGCTATACTACCAACCAATCACATGAAAGCACTTGCCTGACTATGCTACGCAATTAGTGTTGCGTTGGCTACTTGAAGGCGAGCCTTATGCCTATGAATTCAGTCTCCCTGTTGATAGCCTCGCTGTGGACGAGCTTTGTCAATCCTGACGAGGCGTGCAAACCTTGGACTTATTACTTCTGGTCGAATTCATTGACCGACAAGGAGACGATAACCCTCGAGCTTGCCGACATCCACCGTCTAGGCTTCGGCGGGATTCTGCTCGTCGACTCGCGCGGCTATTGGGATGATGAAAACCACGTCAAGAATCCGCCGGCCACCATGCGATGGGGAAGCGAAGAGTGGCTTGATTTGATTGAGCACACGATGCGCGAATGCGCGAAGAACGACATTGGGATGACCTTGAACATCGCAGCTTCGGGCGGGCACCTTCGCGGCGATGCCGAAGTCGGGGACGACGCGCCGAAATTCTTGAACTGCAAGATGTATTTGCCCGGCGACGAATTTGAAAAGCCCGACCTTCCCAACTACAAGGATGTAGCAGCATTCGCGATAAGGACTGCGGAGAAACCCGAGCGGCGCGATTGGCTCGATGCAGGCGATGGGCAGATGTCCATGGAGGGCAATTCCGGGAAAAGCACGAGCAAGACGGTTTCTGAAGTTTTCAAGGCGCTTGAGGTTCGCGAGATTAAGTCGCCGAAAGAGGCGAACGGGCTTGAAGGGAATTGGGTCGTCCTTCGGTTAGGGCGCGCAACCGCGAGGATTTCATCGGAGAATGTGGACATCGACGTATTGGACAGGGAAGCGGTAGCGCGTCATCTCGAGAGAGTCGTCGGCAGGCTCATGAAGCGCGCCCCCGGGCTTATCGGCAAAGACAGGACGCTGAGAGGCTTGTATAACGTCAGCTGGGAGGGACTCATGCCGACATGGAGCAAATTCTTCGAAGCGGATTTCAAAGAGTTCTGCGGCTACGAACTGCGCGACAAATTGCCGGTGCTCGCCGGCTTTGAATTGGAGGGGGTCGACAAAGAGAAATTGATGAAAGATCTCCGCCGTGCACGGGGCAAGATGATGGTGAGACATCTCTATGCGGCAGTCAAGGAATGGGCAAACGCACGAAACATGATCGCAATTTCAGAATCCGGCGGGCCATGGGGCGGATCCAGCAAGCGCGATCCGCGGACATTCGGAGAGTGCGACCAGTACGAGTTCCTCGCGGCCAACGACATTCCGCAAGGAGAGTTCTGGCCGGTCAGTCCGAATCTTCCGTCAGAGACAGTCTCCGGCAGGGCCAATAACAACGGGCGGTTTTTCATGCGCGGCATCGTAGACGCGGCGCATCGCGCTGGACGGAACATATCGTCCATTGAAGCCTTTACGCACATGATGTATTACTGGTCGGTCGATCCGCAATATCTCAAACCGCTCTCCGACCAGGCATTCGCCGATGGCATAAATCTGGTTGTGTGGCATACCTACACCACATCACCGGCGAAATATGGCGTGCCCGGGCTTGAATATTTTGCCGGCAGCCACATCAACAGAAATGTGACCTGGAACCGGCACGCCGACAGCTTTGTAAAATACCTGTGGCGTTGCCAATCGCTGTTGCAGAAAGGCAAGTGGGTGGATGACGGCGAGTTCCTGCCCAATAGCGACAATTACTTTGGCTGGGGGCGCCACCGCAAGGACGAGAAGGCGCAGTTTACCACCACCCATCGCATCATAGGGGGTTGCGACGTTTTCTTCGTCGCTGGCGAAGGCGCTGGCGAAGTAGAATTGAATGCGAAGGCTGACGGTCGTTCAGTCGAGATCTGGGACGCGGTCGAGATTCGCCGCCGGCGTGCGAAGTGCCGCGAAGAAAATTCAAAGACCTTCGTTGCGCTTGATCTGCCGCGCGGCGGCAGTGCCTTCGTGGTGTTCGCTACGGCGGATGCGGCAATAAAAGAAGAGCCGGCAGAGCGCGGTGTTTCGGCAGCAATGCCAATCGCCGGCAAGTGGGAGGTCGCCTTCAGCTATCATCCCGGGGTGAAAGCCGAACCACCGGCAGCAATGTCAATGGATAAACTTGTCGAATGGACGACGGTGCCGGAGCTCAAGTATTTTGCCGGAACTGCAATATACGTAGCGACCTTCAAGGCGGAAAATGCGGATAAAGGAAGATATCGACTGAGCCTTGGTGAGCTACCATCGGGTCTGGCAAAAGCAAGGTTGAACGGCATCGATTGCGGAACCGTATGGTGTGCGCCATGGGAGATCGAGGTCGGCGCGGCAGTCAAGAACGGGGAGAACCGCCTCGAAATCGAATATGTCAACAATTGGCACAACAGGCTTGTCGGCGATTGTTTTCTGGAGCCGGACAAGCGCGTAACAAAGTCGGTGCTTAGATACTGGAATGTCGAGCGGCAAAGGAATCCCAATACATGGGCGATAAAGCCCACCATCTGTTCCGGTCCGTCAATTTCCGATGAGTTGCAACCATCGGGACTCCTGGGCCCTGTAATGCTAAAACGATATGAGTAAAAGGAATCTACGGAGAGGGGCTCGACAATGAAAAGGCTAGTCTTGGGGGTTGGTTTTTGCACGTTGACGGCGATGGCGGGCG
>CALYTX010000206.1 GCA_945487985.1 uncultured Verrucomicrobiota bacterium
GCAAGATCCGCCTCGCGGCGGTCGGTGTCGGCGGCAAGGGTTACAGCGATTGGACGCCAATGCTCAAGACTGGCATGGCCGAGATGGTTGCTTTTTGCGATGCAGACCGTACGATCTATGAAGCATGCATTGCGAAGGCCGCGAAGGATGGTTTTGGCGATCTCTCGAAGGTTCCGTACTACTCTGACTATCGTGATCTGCTCGCCAACGCCGGTGTGCTCGGCATTGATGCGATGACGATTTCGACGCCCGATCACATCCATGCGGCCGTCGCCGTCCAGGCAATGAAGCAGGGTATCCATGTCTATGTGCAGAAGCCGCTGGTGCGCACGCTGTGGGAGCTCGACTACTTCAACAAGACGGCCAAGGAATACGGCGTGGTCGTGCAGATGGGCAACCAGGGTTCGTCGCTCGATTCGATGCGCCGTTGCACGGAGGTGCTCCAGAGCGGAATTCTTGGCGAGGTGAAGGAAGTGCATGTGTGGACCAATCGCGCCGTGTGGCCGCAGGGCACTGGCGTATCGAATTACGTGCGTTCGCGCGGCAATTCGGGCGATCCCATCCGCAAGGGGCTTGACTGGAATGCGTGGCTTGGTCCGGCGAAGGATCGTCCGTTCCTCGACAAATATCCGGCCGGCACGAAGGTGTACGATCCGTGGGGGCTGGGCAAGAATGTCTACCATGCCTTTACCTGGCGCGGTTTCTACGATTTCGGCGCGGGTGCGTTTGGCGACATGGCTTGCCATACGATGAACCTTCCCTTCCGCGGGCTCGAACTTGCCGGCGTTTCCGATGCCGAGTGCATCAAGATCGAGCAGCAGAACGATATTGCCTATCCTTCGAAGTCGATCGTCAAACTTACGTACAAGGCTCGCAAGGCGAAATACGGTGCTGCGGCTGGCAAGACGCTCGCTCCGGTGACGCTCTACTGGTACGACGGCTACGATGAAGACAAGCCGGCCAAGAGCGCGATGAAGCCGTCCAAGGAAATTATGCCCAAGGTGCTCGCAACTTACGGTGAAATTCCGAATACCGGTTGCTACATCATCGGCAGCGAGGGCGCGGTGCTTATGCGCGACGACTACGGTGCATCGTGCGATATTGCGCTCAACGCCGATCCGAAGTTCATCGACGTGTTCAAGCATCCGGCCGCCGTGGCCGTGAAGCAGTCGATTCCGCTTTGCAAGGCTCCGGCCGCCAATTCCACCGACCAGGAGTCGACGGTCGAGATGAAGGGCTTTGCCGAGGGTCATTACGGTGAGTTCCTGCGTGCTATCAAGCGCATTGGGCCGGTGTACGAGCAGACCAATTCGCGCTGCTTCTCCGATATCGAGTACTGCATTCCGCAAATGGAAGGCATCCTCGTTGGTTGTGTTGCGCAGCAGGTTGCCGGCAAGCACACCTGGTGCTCCAAGACGCAGAGCTTTGGTGACGCTGCGGCAAACGCGCTCGTCAAGCCCTACATTCGCAAGGGCTTTGAATTCTAAGGCAAAGGAAGATAAGCGGTGAATCGTCGTGATTTCTTCAAGGGTGCCGCGGCTCTGGCCGCGGTCGCCCCTTTTGCCTCTGGCCGGGCGTTTGCGCATGTGCCCAAACCCAAGGCACGCAACAACCCGATTTGGCTGATGACCAGCGCCTTCGCTTCCGACCCAGATTTCGAAGCGGTTGTCAAACGGGCAAAAGCGGTGGGTGCGCAGGGTTTGGAGCTTTGTGTGTTCAGGCGCGATACTGACCGTGCCGACCATATCGCCACGCATCTGGACTATAACAACTTCACTGCCCAGCGGGCGAAAGAAGTTATCGAAATATGCAATCGCGAGAATCTGCGCATTTCCGTGGGTGCCTACGATAATCTCATCGGCGCGAAAAGCGAGGATTTGCAGCTGGCGAACCAAAACCATATCCTCAAGCTCATCCGCATTGCGGCGATGCTCGGCGGCGATGCCAACGATGTCGTTTGCGGAACGTTCGTCGGCTACGACCACAAGCTTGGGCGAACCGACGGCGGTTTCGAGAAGAACTTGATGAAGTTCAAGCGGGTTTTCCAGCCGATTCTCAATTACGCCAAGTCGCTGGGCGTGACTGTTTGCGTGGAGAACTGTCCGATGGAAGGGTGGTTGCCGGTGACGGCGCCCGACGCCTACAACAACCTGCCTGGTTGTCTGGCGGCGCGCAAGCTCATGTACGCCGTGCTGGACGACGATTCCAAATTGCAGGAGACGTACGATCCGTCGCACGACATCTGGCAGCACATCGATCCGTCGGATGTCATCAATGCGATGGATTTCAAAAAGCTCCGCCGCGTCCACATCAAGGGCACGCGCAATTTCACCAACGACGCCGAAGCCGTCCATTGGGGGCGCGTCTACCCGCAGCAGTCGGTAGATGCGGCGTTGGCGAAGAAGGCCGGCGTTCCCTTGCCCGGCAGCGAGTGGGATCGTCTCAGCTACGAGCCGCGTCTGCCCGGATTCGGGGGCAGCGATTCGTGCGATTGGACGAAGTTCCTCGAAACGCTCATGGCCAAGGGATTCAACCGGCCCTTCGTCATCGAGAACGAAGGCTTCAACAGTTCCCACACTGGCAATATGGGCGCGACCTTGCAGGGCTTCAAGGCAACGATTCTCAATACGGCGCCGGTCGTTTGGCCGCTGGGTCCAGACGGTTATGCGTTTGACGCTTCCGCGCTTAAGCCGATGAGCGATGCCGGGGCGAAAGATCTGCCCGTGGTCGAGATGAAGGATCTCACCTGAACTTTTCAACAACAACCAAACGATAAAAACAAGGAAAAACAATGAATCTTTCCCGTAGAAACTTTTTGGGCGGCATGGCCGCCGGCGCGGCGCTTGCCGTGGCTCCCGGTTGCGTAACTCGTTGCTGCAAGGCCTGCCGTCCCGGCAAGATCGCGCTTCAGCTCTACGCTC
>CALYTX010000207.1 GCA_945487985.1 uncultured Verrucomicrobiota bacterium
CATAGAGGTCGGTCATGCGCTGGTTGAACGGCGTGATGTTGTTCAACACGCGCTGCACCCAGCCTTCGGCGAGCGCGGGCGGCGCGCACCATTCGGACCACGCCGAGCCCATCGTGCGGTAGGCCGGCGAATTCGTCGTGGCGCGATAGCGGCAAATCCAGTAGGTGTTGACCATGTTCGCCAGCGTATCGCCCTGCTCGCCGATCGTAAGGCGTACGTTACCGTGCCCGAGCGTCGTCGCGTCGGGATCGTAGCGGCGCGAATAAATGCCGAGCTCGTCGTATTCCATCGGCACCGTGCCGTCGGCGTTGGGACGCGCCTTGCGCCATTCGAAATCGAAGCCGTCCGCCTCGCCGCCGAACGCCTCGGTGTACAACACCGTCAGCTGCTGCGAGAGGAGGTTGATTTCATCCTCGCGGGTGACGATGCGCCCCTTGTAATACTTGGGCACGACTTTGAAAACGTGCATGTTGATCGGGTCGCCAGCCGTCACGCCCATCGCGACATTCGTCGCGTCGTTTTCGATCAGCGTGACGTAATTCGTGCCGCCCATCGCCGCGAGCGCATAGTGGTCGATTGGCGCGTAGTCCGTGCGGATTTCGCTACTCGCAATTGTGGCCGTGCTCGGACGCACCGCGCACCTGGCTAGTTGATTCACCGCAATGCCCCATGTGGCGTAGGCCGCCGCTTCGGACGCGGCGACGTCGTCCGGAACGAGCTCCAGAACCTTGTCGCGATCCTGCCGCGACAGGACGTTCGGGTAGAGAATCGTCGCGCCCGCCGCCGAACTCTCGCGTTCGCCGATAAAGCAGAGCTTGCCGTTGGTGCTGTCGAAATACAACCGCTTGGAGAGGTGCGGCGGCAATTCGGTGAAGTAATATTTGCCGCCCTTCGTGGTGAGCCCGCCATTTTTGTCGGTGGAAAAACCCAGTTTCTGCAAAACGTCAAACGCGAACGGTACGCTTTGCATCACGGTCGGATCCGTCAGCAAGACGACGTCCTCCGCCTCGTTCGGATCGGGATAGACAACCGCCATCGACTTCGCATTCCAGACTTCTGGCAGACCGTCGGCGGCCGTAGTCAGCGTCTGGCCAATGCGCATTTCTGGCACGTTCTCCGGCCACAGGACGTTCCAGGTCCAAGTCGCGGGCTTGGCCACGAGCGGATCGGTCTCTTGCCCGGTCTGCCGGTCGAGGAGCGCCAACCACGGAATGGGGTCGCCGACATCCGGTTGCTGCGCCGCGGTCAATTGCGGGAAGTCGAAGCCGTCCTGCATCGCATAGTACTTGTGGAAACCGAGCGTACCGGCGGCGCGCGCCCAAATCTGCCCCTTGCGGTCGCGGTAGGCGACGCCGGGCTTGCCCTGGGCACTATCCCAGAAATCTTCTTCCAGCCACGGATTTTCGAAGATGTCAAACGGATGCGGACCCGGCAGCGCCCGCCCCGCCGTGCAGTCCGCCCCAAGCGTCTTCCAGACGTCGTTGGTCAGCACGACCTCGTACATCTGCAAACAGGAACGCCCGCCGGACGTATACTCGACAAAGGCCGCTGGCGGCGGCGCGCCGTCTTCATTGAGATCGGTGCGGAGCGCCCACGTCACGTAGCCACCCGAACCGGACAGGATGAGCGCATGCTCTTCGTTCGGATTGTAGCCGGGTTTGGACGGATCGTTCTGGCGGTAAATCTTCGGCGTTGCGTCCGCCACGATCACGCCCGTGCCGCGCGCAGGCGCGCCGGGTTCGACAAAGGCCACATTGATCGCCCCGCACTCTTCGCCATGCACGCGCTCGAAAAAGGAACGCAAATCGAACTGGTTGTTCTGGATGATCGGATTGAGGTCGATGCCAATGCGGAAGGTATAATAACCGGTGAGATTCGCCTCTTTGCCGGAAAGGATCGTATACCGCGACGACGCGATTTCCTCCGCCGTCAGCGCGCGCGACCGAAAGGCAATTTCCGCCACTTCGCGCCCTTCGGCGACGCCAGCGCTCGCGTCCGTTGGCGCAAGGGCCGGATTCGCGCCGACGATGTTTTCTTCGAGGAATTGGGCCAGACGCGGCGCGAGCGTATTGTTGACGCAATTTGTCACCGCTTCGCCATCCAAGTAAAGCGTTGCGCACGCCGCATTGAAGGTCAGCGCGATATGCGTCCATTCATTCACCCGTTCGACCGCCGGCATTGGCGCAGCAAGCAGCACCTCGCCCAGCGAGCGGACGACGAGCTGCCGATTCGTTTCAATCGCGATCGACAACGGTGATAGGCCATAGCCGTCTTTATCGGACTCAAGTTCGAGACCGAGCCACATCAGGGCCGAAGGCTGGTTGATGGTCTCCTCCCCGCCTTCGTCATGCATGCCCGTGCGCGTCCAGAAGGAAATCGTCCCCTCGCCGGCCGGGAAGTAGCGGCGATCGGCGAGCCGCAAGAGCGCATGGCGGCGGTCGAAATAGGCCGCGCCGTTCTGCTGGTAGATGGTCTCGTTGGCACTGCCTTGCTGGGAGGCGATGACGATCTGCGGCATTTCGTTCGCCTCGGGCCAGATCGGACGGTACACCTGCGGCAGCACGGGCACGGTAATCTCCGCCGGCGCATCCGGGCCAATGCGCGCGCGCTCACTCCACCACACTTCAATCGTCTTGCCGTCCGCCGCAATCGCGTAAATCGCCGAAGGCGCTTTCGTCGTCGAGGTCGATGACCCAGACGACGCGGTATTGGTCGTCATGTTGCCCTGATTCTCGTAGTAGAGATTGACGTCGTAGGTTTGCGCCGAAACCGGCTTGTAGATGTAGCCTGCGATATCTCTCACGGCGCTGAAATAGGCGCCGGAACTCGTGCCGGAGCGGGAGCCGGATCGCAGCGTCAGCTCGCGCCCGACCGTGATGCGGCTCGATTTGAGCGTGTAGTAATCCGTATTACTGC
>CALYTX010000208.1 GCA_945487985.1 uncultured Verrucomicrobiota bacterium
TTCTCGATTTATCGTTAATGATTCGGCGTCTTTTGCATATACCAAAATTGTGTCGTGACTTGTTGAAAAGAATTTTGGATCCATCTTAGGGCTATCGGCCTTCTCCCATATTATGCTCCCAATAAAGTTTTCCCTTCCGAAAATTTCATCACACATTACCTTACAATAGTGAACCTCGACATCATCAAGAGTAATCCAAAGGCTACCGTCTTTTGCCAACAATTTGTAGAGCAACTCCAATCTTTCCCTCATCAACCCCAGCCAAATGGAATGTTCAAGGCCGTCGTCGTAGTGCTCAAATGCGTTGCCGGTGTTGTAGGGTGGGTCGATGTAGATGCACTTCACCTTGCCGGTGAATTGCTGCTCAAGTGCCTTAAGGGCGAGCAGGTTGTCGCCGTGGATGAGCATGTTGTCGAAGATGTCCTTGCCATCCTTCCTGCGCGTGGTGGCATGATGCGATTTTTCCACATCCTCCACCAGCACGCGCGGCTCAAGGCGCGGCCGCTTGTCTTTCCCGATCCAAGTCAGTTCAAGCTTTTGTTTCTTTTCCATGTCGTTTCTCCTGTTAATGTGTGGGCGGTGTGTTCACCGATAGACTCGCCGATGGTATTGACGAGCACAGTGCCGCCTCCTTAGCGAGTTTGTCGATATTCGCGGGCGTCATGCCTTTGTAGTTTATCTCGGCGGCGCCATCGCCCGCGAGCCATTGGCAAAGCCTGTTCATGGCCACGGCGTCTTCGCGGCGCATCGGCTTTTCCTGCGTCGTGTACGGCCACGCGGCAGGAGCGAGCATCAGGAGCCGCCCTTCGGCGCAGGCGTCGAAGTAGCGCCCGCTCGGCTTCTGGTACTTCGAGAAACCCTTGTTGTGCATCGTCACAAGTGGAACCCCGGCCATGAACGCCTCTCGCGCGATCTGGCGCTCGCCATCCGAAATGCAAGGCGAGATCAGCACCATGCCATGATGTGCCGCAGTCAGCAGCTCATCCTTCAAGGCCTCATATTCAGGGGTTACCACTGCGGCGATCGGCTCGCCTGCCGCATCGCGGTCGATTTTCGGCTTGCCACGTGTGCCAACCCGCTTGTAGGCGAAGAACCGCCGCGAGCATTGCACTTGTACCAGCGGCCGATCCAGCAGAAAGCGGTTGCCAATTGCCGAAAAGTGAAGCGCCCCCACCGCCAAATCGTCAACTCTCTTGAAAAACTCGCGATGCGACCGCTTGATGGCAAGGCGCAGAGGGTTGCTCTTTACGTATGCGACCATCTTCTCAAGCTGCCCCTTGCGAAATAGAATCGTGTCGTTGAAGCCTTCGGCGAAGAGACCGCCTGCGCTCGGCGGGCGGCAGGCCGCCATTGTGCTCGGCGATAATATCGCCGAGTACTTCGCCGCCTTGTTGCACCCCAGCTTAAAGCCTTTTATAACCTGCCCAAGGTGGCAAGGCAGCCGCTCCTTGACGCGCAGTATTCCGTGAAAATGATCGGGCATCACCTGATGGCAGATCAGCTCGACGTGCGGGTAGAAACGCGGAATCGCCTCCCAGCACGCGGCGACGGCCTGGCCAAGCGCCGTCAATTCGCAATGGGCGGAGCGCTCGGCGCAGTGCTCGGCGATAGTATCGCCGAGTACTTCCCCCAGCGCCCTAGACCGCCTGTCGGCAAGAACAATGGTAATCATATAGACGGCGGATTGCGAATAATCCCAACCTTTGCAACGGCGCAGCATCGAGTGAATCGTGTCGCGCACCAGCGCACCTTCTTCATTCAAATGCCACCCTGGAGGGGCGTTATTGCAACCTGCCGCCATCTTGCGCTCTCCTACCCCTGATACTGCCACGTCACGGGCTTGCCGCAGACTTTGGCGATGTTGTTTTCCGATAGAACCTGCGGCGTGATCAGCTTGTTGAACCTTGACTTCTGCGCGGCGCTGCCAACGCTGAACAGCGCCGCGAGTTTCGGATTCGCGGCCAACGTTTCAGCGAATATGTCGGACATCTTGTGTTCCTTGCCGTCCTTCTGAAGCATCTGCACGGCAGCGGCGAGAAGCGCCGCGTCCAGCCTGGCCTCCACGCCTTTCTCCCCGCCCCATCCCTTTGGCATATACGCCTCGCGTTTCGGCACAGGCTCGTAGTTGCGTCCTTTGGGTATCTTCGCGATATTGTCGTTGAAAAAGCTCTCGCTGCATCCGCTCAGCTTCGTCATGATGGTGCTGCGGAGCATCGCCGTCGGCATCGGGAAGTCGTATTCCGCCAGCACCTCCTCCACTGCTTCGTAGAACTTGGCGCGAGTCGGCGGCTGCGGCTTCGCCTGCAGTCCAGCGCTGTAGGCAATAAAACGTTCCGGCTCGTGCTGCGGCCAATGGAAGGATATCGCCGTAAGGGGCGGCAGCCCATCGACAGGCGCCTTGATGAAATAGAACTGCAGAATAGGCGTGAAATCCTTCGCCGTCTCGAAAACCCTCGCCATGTACCCAGTATCTGCGCGCGTGTTGATACCGCCGCGCTTACCCTTGAACACTTCGCGCAGACCAGCGGGGAAGCTTTCAAGATATGGCGGCTTGTCCTTGTCGGCAAGCATCTTGCCGAAACGCTCCTTCAGATTTTCGGCAAGTTCCTCCTTGTCGCTTGGATAAGGCGCGAGTGCCGCCTCGACGGAGGCTGGAAGCGGCTTCTTCAGGTTCGGGATTATGTAGCCGTCAAGCAGATTTTTCAGAAAATAGTAGTCAATCTCGTTGAGCGCCGCAGCTGGTATGTCAGCGTAGTACGGCAGATACAGGTGCGGCGAGACGTAGTGAGCGACACCGTCGACAATGCTCGTCGGGTTTTGTTTGCCGAGCTTGTATGCGACGCCTCCAATGACCTTGCCGTCAGCGCTTGAACCTTCATCAAGCCGATC
>CALYTX010000209.1 GCA_945487985.1 uncultured Verrucomicrobiota bacterium
GATCGAGTTCGCGGGGCAGGTGCGGGAGGTCGGCGCGGGGCGGCACGTCGTGCGCTTTCTGGAGGCGGGGCTCGATTCGGCGGCGGCGTGGCGTCCGTCCGTGCGGTAGCGCTGCTCTCGGAATCGCCAGCGCAAACTTCTTCACGGCCCGTTATCTGACGCCGCTTGCGAAGTCGGGTTACATCGCGGTTGCAGGAGGCGAGAAGAATCGCTAACCCTCGGGGACCCCTGCGGACGAAATGCGCCCGGCCCTCTAAGGCGCGATGACGACGCGCGTGCCCGGCCGGCAAAGGGCGAAGAGCCGCGCGGCGTTCCAGTTCGCCAGCCGGAAGCACCCGTGTGAGCCGGTGAATCCGATCGACTCGGGGCGCGGCGTGCCGTGGATGCCGTAGCCGGGGAGGTTGAGCCCCAGCCAGGCCACGCCGACGGGGCAGTTCTCGCCAGACGGCCAGACGTGGCGCCGGACGCGCTTCTCGCGCGGCGTCACGTCGGGCGTGTATGTGTAGTTCGGCCAGGGCACGGCGCTTGTGACCTTCAGCTCGCCGTGGGGCGGGACCTTCGCCTTGTCTGCGGCGATCGAGCAGGGAAAGTGCGCGATCACCCTTCCGCTCGCGTCAAGCGCGGTGATCGTGCGGCTCGAGAGGGAGACGCGCACGAGCGCGGCTTCGGGCCGCGTCGGACGCCGGGGCCTTCCTCGCTCGGCGGCCTTGAACTCGTCCTCGATCGGCGGGAAGTCCGGGATGATGAGCCGAAGCCCTGGGCGGATGCTGCTCCAGTCGACGCCGGGGTTCATCTTCGCGAGCGCGACCTGCGAGAGGTGGCCGCGCTCGGCGAACATTTCCTTGATGGACTCGTATCCCATGCGCGTCAGTTTCGCGCGGGCGGCGGGATCGTCGGGGATCTTCACGAGGGCGTCCAGGTCCTCCTGCGTGACGACTTCGATCCGGAAGGGTGTGGGGGAACGGGCGAAATAGCGGTCGTAGGCCTGCGCGGGCGTCAGGGGAGGGGCATCGGGGGCGCGCGAGCGGATGAACGCGCGCAGGGCGCCCTCGGCCTTCGGGCCCCAGACGCCGTCGATGGTGCTGCATGAGAAGCCGGCGCGGTCGAGGTGGATCTGAAGCGCCAGCGTCTTCGATTCGGCGAAGGTGAGCGCGCAGAAGAGCAGGGAGGCGACGAACATGCGCACATTATAGCAAAAGCGGTCCTTTATGACCTGCCGCTCGGCGAAGTCCCCCGTAGGTACATCTCCAGGTGCCGATTGAAGTCGTTGTCGCGGGGTGATATTTGATATAATGCGACAGATGAAAAAGTAGGGATGCTGGTTTGGCCTGGACGCAACTTTCGCTTATTCGGTCACGTTGCTTTCCGTATCGGCAAAGGCGCTTGATGCTTCCGGAGGCGATGAAGCGCGCCCTCGCAGTGGTAGCAAATGCGGTTCCTGAAGAAAATTGAATACGAGGAAAAGCATGAAGAAGAGAGTTTGGTGGTTGATGCTGGGCGTCTGCTGCGCGTGGAAAGCGCAGGCGCAGGATTTGAGCGGGATCGATTTTAGCAAGATAGACCCCGCGCTTCTCCAGCAGGGAATGCAGATGTTGCAGCGCATAACGCCAGAACAGAGATCGGCCGCCATTGGCGCGGCCATGGAGTTGTTGACGCAAGGGCAGACGGCTGGCGGATTGTCGGTGGACAATGTTGCGCTTGAGAAGGGGTTGAAGTATGTTCAGAAGGCATTGCGCATTACGGCTAATGTAGAAGCTCGCCGGCTCAGACACGAGGCGGAACTGGCCGCCAAAGGCATTGCCGAGGTTCCGGCGTCTGCGGAGGCTGTCCGTTATTCTATCGACACCCATGGACTGGGCGATTTGCTTTTTGATGATTGGGGCGAACTTTATATCGACAGGAGATTTCTCACGGCGGAGGAGATGAAGACAGTCAAGGAGATTGAGGCTTATGCCTGGAAGTATTTGATCGAGCCGCTCAAGAGCGCGAAGATTCTGCCGGCTGGGAGCGTCCAATCGCGGAGAGGATATCCCTCGGTAAAAGGGGGCGGGGCGATTCAATCGCGACCGGTCTTGGGCAAGACGGCAAAACCGACCAAGCGTGCACCGCGCGTGCATGCCGGCGGCGCGGGGCTGCCGGTTTTTCGTGGATTCGAGGACGCGCGCTACCAGCAGCATGATGAGTTGATTGCAAGGATGGTTGCGGACTTCAATGCCAACAAGGCGAAATGGTGCGGGGGAAATCCGGATCAGGCGAAGAAGATTGCGAATGTGACGGCTGCCATGGTAAAGTCGCACATGATTGAGGAGTCGGGTGGAAACGGGACGAACTCGAAGGCCGCCTGGGCGGTGGATCCGCTACAGGTCAATGTGCCAGGCGACTGGGGGGCGGAGAAAGAAAGCCTCGGCCTGAGAAAGCCAGCGAAGCGCAATGAAGGCACGGTCGAGCAGAATGTGCGCGCGGCGATTATGTATCTCTCGCGCAAGGGCTTCGGAACCTCCGGCAAGCCTGCGGCAACCCGTCCGAAAGGGTTTTTCGATGGGTGGCCGACGGCGCTCACCCGCTACAACGGGCGTCGCGATCGCACCGACACTGATCGCTATTACAGTGAGGAGTATGCGGATAAGATTGTCAAGCGCGCGGCGAATCCCGATCTCTTCGTGCCGATAGAGATAAAACTGGCAGCGAAAAAGTAAGAGTTCATTAGAGGATTGTCGAGTGGCAGGTAAATATTGGTTTCGGCGCCAGCCACAATGTTGTTTAGAGCCGTCAAGGGCAGTGATTGCAGACGGATTTGCGTTGCTTCGGAGAAGCGATTGTACGGCAGTTCGGCGGCATTGGGAAAAACTTAAAATACCCCCTTGCAGTGAGGTGGGTTTATAT
>CALYTX010000210.1 GCA_945487985.1 uncultured Verrucomicrobiota bacterium
ACATCCCCAAACGGCTACACACGCGAGCACACGAGAAAACATGCTTATTATCCCCCTCGTTGAATTTCCCTTTATGCGGTTGTGCTGAATTCCCCTTACATACGCAACCGTCAACATGCGAAATTATAGTGGAATGCCTTGATTTTGTAAAGTAGATGGGAGAGCGTCCCGAGATGCGGGGTGCGGTTTTTTCTTGTTTACCTTTTCAATCGGCAAAAGCGAAAAACAGGCGCAAGACAAATGAGCGCACGGAAGTTGTGGTATAATTTGCATACAAGAAAGGATTTGGTGAAGTCATGAAGATTCTCGTCACCGGCGGAGCCGGTTTTATCGGCAGTCATACTGTGGTCGAATTGCTCAACGCGGGGCACGAGGTTGTCGTCGTCGATAATCTCTGCAACAGCTCGAAGAAATCGCTATCCCGGGTGAAGAAGATAACAGGCAAACAAGTAGCCTTCTACAAGCTCGACATCCGCGACAAGAAGAAACTCAACGCGATGCTCGACAAGGAAGCGCCTTTTGGCGCGACAATTCATTTTGCCGCGCTCAAAGCAGTAGGCGAATCAACGAAGATTCCGCTTAAATACTACAACAACAATCTGGGCGGAACCTTTACGCTGCTGGAGTGTCTGGCCGCGCATAATTGCAAGAATATCGTCTTTTCGTCCTCCGCCACCGTTTATGGCGATCCGCAGTCGGTGCCGATCCGCGAAGATTTCCCGACGCCCGGATGCACCAACGCCTACGGGTGGACGAAGTTGATGATGGAACAGGTGTTCAAAGACGTCCAGAAGGCCGACCCGTCCTGGAATGTGGTTTTGCTGCGCTACTTCAATCCGATCGGCGCGCACAAGTCGGGCTTGATCGGCGAAGATCCCTCCGGCATCCCCAACAACTTGTTGCCGTTCGTCGCCCAGGTGGCGATTGGTCGCCGCAGCGAGCTTTCCGTCTTCGGCAACGATTATCCCACGCCCGACGGCACGGGCGTTCGCGACTACATCCACGTCGTCGACCTCGCCATCGGTCACCTCAAGGCGATTGAGAAACTCGAGAAATCGCCGGATTTGGGGTTGAAGATCTACAACCTTGGAACCGGCAAGGGTTACTCCGTCCTACAGATCGTCAAAGCCTTTGAGAAAGCATCGGGACGTTCCGTCGCTTACAAGATTTGTCCGCGCCGTCCCGGCGATATCGCCGAATGCTGGGCCGATCCGGCGCTCGCGGCGGAGGAATTAGGGTGGAAAGCCGAACGCGGAATCGAAGAAATGTGCGAAGATGCATGGCGCTGGCAGAAGAAGAACCCTTACGGCTACAACAAGCCCAAAGCGTGAGCAAATTAGGCGGTGTCGACGATTGACTATATTCTTGAAGGGCTGGAGGCCGCCCTCGCGCTTGAGCGGGAACTCGGCGTAAGATCGATCGAGTTCGACCGTGCCTTGCTGCAGGAATTGTCGGCGCCAGCTCCCGCGCCTGCCGTCGCGCCAGCTCATAGGTCGGTTGCTGCGACTGCGTCCATCCCGGCGCCAGCCCCCGCGTCTGTAGTTGCCTCCACCCCGGCGCCCGCCTCTGCCGGCACGGATGCCCGGCAGGTGGAAATTGCCTTTCTCCATCATTGCGCCTTGTCGGAGAAGGGAGTGGAAATGATGGCGAAAATCATCAATGCGCTGCCGCTGCCGCCGGGGGCGGCTGAAGTTTTCATCGTCCCGCCGCGGCCGGCGGCGAAGGTTTACGTGGTTCTGGGGGGAATGGCGCTGAAGAGGTGGTTTCCGGGCGCGGCCGGCGCGCCCGGGCAGTGGATTCATCCGGCAGCAGACGCCAAGGTGCTTGTCACCTATTCGCCGGAATATGTGCTGCGCTTCTCTGCGGCCACTGCGGCGGTGAAGAAGATAAAGCTGGATATGTGGAATGCAATCAAGGCGGCGGTGCGCGCGGCTGGGTGAGGTGCGCGGCCGACGGCCGGTTTGCGAAAATTTATTCAAGGAGGGAGACGATGCTGGACGAGTGTTGCAAGGTTCTATCGCATCAAGATATCGGCAGCGGTTATCGCTATTTAATTGTCGCCGCGCCGCAAATGTCCGCCGAGCTGACTCCTGGGCAGTTCGTGCATGTGCGCGTTCCCGCGCTTGAAGAGAGCGCGCTGCGGCGTCCGTTTTCCGTTTTCGATGCGGCGGACGGAACGGTGAGCATTCTCTACAAGACCGTCGGCCGCGGCACGACTGCGCTCAACCGAGTGGCGGAAGGCGACCGGATCGACATTCTCGGTCCGCTGGGTCACGGATTTCCCGGAAAATGCGAGGGTACGGCGCTGCTCGTCGGCGGCGGCTATGGCGTTGCGCCGTTGCATTTCCTTGCCAAGCGACTGCCAGGGCGGAAGATTCTCTTTGTCGGCGGCAGGACCAAGAGCGATTTGCTGGCAATCGACCGCTTCGGGCTTATTCCCGGCGTCGAGCTTAAGCTGGCGACGAACGACGGAACAGAAGGCGTGAAGGGGTTTGTGACCGTGCCGCTTGACGAGACGATTGCTGAACTGCGAGCAAAAGGCGAGAAGTTTGAATTGTTTACATGCGGACCGGACGGACTGCTCAAAGCGGTGACCGAGCGCGCTCTCGCCTGCGGCGTCCCTGGCTGGATTTCCTGCGACCGCCACATGATCTGCGGTGTTGGCGCGTGCTACGCGTGCATCCAGAAAACCGTCCGCGGTAATTCGCGCTGCTGCATAGAAGGGCCGGTTTTCGCGGCCAAAGATTTGATTTGGGAGTAATACCATGATCGAGATGAACGTCAATCTGGGCGGACTGGAAATGGCAACGCCGATTACGACGGCGAGCGGTACGTTCGGGTATGGTACGGAATACATCGGCG
>CALYTX010000211.1 GCA_945487985.1 uncultured Verrucomicrobiota bacterium
AATACAACTTGCGACTGAAAACCTTCTGCCGCGACCCTTGAGGGAAAACCAACAAGCTTTCGCCCGCCTGAATGCGCTCCACCCCGACGGAAAGAACTTTCATCAAATCTTCTTTCGGCGACTTGCGCCCCACCGGAATCATTCCCGTATGCTCGGCAGCCGCCCCGAGAAACGGCAACTTTGACAGCGACTTCTTCGCAATGTAACTAAGCGGACCGTAAGTAAGCAGAATCGGTGGCAGCAAAATCGTCTCGACCGTGGAGATGTGATTGGCCAAATAGACCACCGGTCCGGAAAAAGCCTCGCGCTGTTTGAAGCCCTCGACCACAACCCGCATCCCGAGCCTCTCCGCCGTGGTGACGCAAGAAAAACAGAAATGAGCCCAGCGATCGATTGTCAGCCGCCCGAACGGTTCGCATAGGGCACAAAGCGGAAACACCCGCGACAGCCCGAACGAAAACCTAAACGTTGAAATCGCTCCGCACGGAGCGCGCCTTGCCGCCGGAGTGCTTTCGCAACTGTCGTAACCGCCGCTTGCAAGCAATCCACGGCGGAATTCCTCAAGGCTCGTCGACTGTTTCTTCATTTTGAGCTTGCGCTTCCTTTTGACGCTGCTTTTCCTCACGCAAACGCTTCATTTCTTCGGCTAACGCCGAGAGTTGCTGACGCTGCTCTGCGCGTTCCTGTTCACGCAAAGCTTTTTCTTCTGCGGCTTTGGCGGCAGCTTCTTCGTCTTTGCGCTTCTGTTCTTCGTCTTTGCGCTTCTGTTCAGCCGCTTCGAGTTCGCGCTTGGCGCGACGACTGCGCAAGGACTGGGTGGCGGCGGAAGAATTCGCTCTTGAGTTACGCAGAAGCGAACTGCGGGGACGCGCAGCCGTGGCAGAAGGCTGGGTCGATTCGCCAAGCTTAACGGTTACCTCAATTGAATCCTTGACCACGGTCATGAACGCATTGGTGGCGGAAGGACTCGCCTCCTTGACAAACCAGCCATTGCGCGTCTCACCCACGGCCATATAATAGCACTTAGGTGATTTGGGTTCGGAAAGATCTGAAAAGCCGACCATCGTTGAACCGTCAGGATCGATATTAACCGCATGCAGGGCAATCGCTTTCTGCAATTGTTGCTGCTCCTCCGATAAATCCGCATCTCGATTGCCGCTAACTGGCTGTATTTCATCGGCAAAACGATCAGGATCGTATCCTGGCGGCGGGTTGCCGAACGGGCGCCGATCAATTATGCTTTGATAACGCTCGAACTGGAATTTGCCGGCAAGAACCGGCAAAGATACGGCGATGGCAAGGCTAGTGAGAATCAACTTCATTCGAGCAACATTATACCATAATCCGGAAATTCAAGAGTCCATCGGCAATTAGACCCTACCGGTTAAACCCTTTGGCGCTGAGAAATTCCCAAATGCGATCCAGCCAGGTATAACTTCCAGTTCCGGGAGCGGCGGCACGCTGAAAACAATGATTGCGTAAGGCGAGAGTATGCAGTTCGCTCTGCACGCCCATGCGGCAAAGCTGCTCCCAGCTTTTTACCGAATTCATCGACGCCCAGGAATCGGCATCGCCGTGGATGAAAAGCATCGCCGGCGTATCGGGATCAAAGGAAAATTCCGGCACTAAGCGCGCTGAATCGTCATTGCCGCCGGTCTGGTTGAAGCAGTCGACCCCGTCGGTCAGGGCGTACGCGGGATATATTTCAACCGACCACTGAACCTTAGCGGAATTGCCGTTGTCGATATTGTCAAGCGGCCAATAGGCGCGCCGACGGGAAGAACTCGCACATAGCAGCGCGAGATGTCCGCCGGCCGACGAGCCCATGATGCCAATGCGCTCGGGATCGAGTCCGCGCGAGGCTGCCTCGCTACGAACCATGCGGATAGCACGCTGGGCGTCTTGCCAAGCCGTCGTATGCTTGGCGAGGGGCGCAGCGGGGCGCGGATGGCGGTAATTGACGGTCACAACCGTCATCCCCTTCTCGGTGAGATAGCGCCGGGCTGGAGCCACTTCAAATCCATCAGGCACGCTGTCGTAATATGCGCCGCCCGACCAGATTATCTGAATCGCCTTCGTCTTCAGGTGCTTCGGTAAATGCCATTCAAGGTAGGGTTCAGACTGCCCAGCCTGCAGATCGGGGGTTTTGCCTTTCGGCCAAAGCGGCTTTTTCTCGTATCCGGCGCGGGCTGAGTCATCGGCATAGCGCCGCATGATATCGACTTCGTCGCCAAGTTTGCCGATGAATCCCATCTGGCGCATGAACTCAATAGAACGCTCAAGACCGAACATTCCGTGTGGCTTGTCGGGATAAAGATGCAGTTCGGCGGGAATTTTCTTTTCGCGCAATTTCCGGTAGAAGAATGTAGAGGCGAACGGTGAATAAATATCCGCACCGCCATGATTCATGCACATTGGCGCGGTCTTGTCGTCGAACTTGAAAATTGAATCGAGCTTGATGTCGACAGCGTCGCCCTGACGCGTATTGGGAATTCCCAAACCATCGCTCAACGCATAAGCGATAGCAAAAGTGGTTGCCCAATTGATGTGGCAGGGAATCTTGTCGAGTTCGTCGATTTCACGGTAGGCCGGCGAAAGCGCGCTCGTCGCCAGCAGGCACGCAAGGTGCGAACCGGCACTCATCGACATCACACCGATTTTCTCGGGATTGAAGCCACGCTTTTGGGCCTGGCTACGTACTAGCCGGACGGCGCGCTGGGCGTCTTCCCAGGCGCTTTGATAGAAAGCGAGATTTTTAGGACGGGGAGTGCGGTGGACGAGATTTACGCACAGCACTCCTTCCTTTTGCAACGCTTCGGGCCATAGC
>CALYTX010000212.1 GCA_945487985.1 uncultured Verrucomicrobiota bacterium
ACCTTGACGGACTGTAGCTCAGTTGGTAGCGCAGGACACTTTTAATGTTGGGGCCGCGGCTTCGATCCCCGCCAGTCCGACCATTGGGGCGAAGCAAACGATCAAGGCACGACTCTCTGTCGTGCCTTTCGTGTTTTTGCCCACAACCCGCGCAATCATGCAGGGCCAGGAACCCGACGGACTCTCGCTCACAGCTCTCCGCACGACCTTAGCGGCTGCTTCGCAGTGGGCGTTCGCCCAGTCGATATTCCTCATCTGATAATTCGCCCAACGGCATTGGGCGATATTCCTCACCACGGCCAACTGGTTCGCCGATCCGAATCTCGCCGAGATTCAGATGAAGAAGCCCGCCGCCTATGGTCAGGACGGCGTGATCTCGCCAGCTGCATCTTACGGTAAAATACTCGTGAAGGCATGAATGCTTGATGGGAAAGCTCGACATTGACATATCCTATTTCAAGAAGTTCCCGATTTTAAATGCACTGCGTACAAAATCTGGCGGGGGTTGACCACATAAGACTCTTCTTCGTATATCAGTTCACCCATGTCAATACCCCTTCCGTGTATTCAGTGTATTCCGTGGTTCAAACCTTTGCGGCATAAACCTCCTTCGACATCCGCCTCATTCTTTTAGCTTTGTAGAGTTGTAGAATTGTAGATTTAGAAACTGGACACAAATCAAACCACGGAATACACAGAAAACACGGAAATCTACAGTGCTATCCGCACAAAAGGCACTCCTGATAGACGGACAGAGGTGAGGTCTTTGGGAGTGAAGGGTGCTGTGTGCGGATTGCTGAGTGCGGTTTGGAATTGCACGGGACACCTCAGTTGCAATGGTGCGCGAAATTTCCGTCCTCAGCGTTTAGCCGTGGCTGCCGGACGGAAGGAATGGATTTGCGGGCTGTCGTCTGCTTTAAGTTTGAGCACCTTTAATGACGCGCGCGCCGAAGCAGGGGGGATTTTGATTGCCTTGGTCGAGGATTTCTTCACGGTGACGGACTCGGCGGCAAGCGGATTGCGTTGCGCGTCGAGAAACTCGATTTTCAGAATCACTCCCGGCGATCCCTTCCCGAGTTCGAGGTTGGCGCGCAGTTCGTTTTCCCCGCCGCCAAGCTCGAGCGTTTGCCGGGCGACCACGAGAGCGGGATTGTCGGCCACCGTGGTTTTCGGCGCGAGCAGGAAAGTGGCAATTGCCGCAGCCGCGGACAGCAATGCGGCCGCTGCCGCGAGGATGGTTTTGCGCACCCGTTTGGGATTCGTTCCGCGCTGCATCACTGAGGCTACGGAAAACGGCAGGAAACGGAAGCTGACGGTTCGTTCATCCGAATCGTAGATTACATACGAGGAATAGCACTTGCCGTCCGCTTCGCGCGGATAGCCGACCGAGCCGGGATTGACGATATAGCGCTTTCCCTCCTCGAGCGTGAAATCCTGCGGCGCGGTGGAATAGGTCTTGCCTGAAGCTCCGATAAGGAAAATCCGCGGAACATGGGTATGGCCGGCGAAGAGCAGTTGCCAGTCGCCGGCGGGAAAATTGGCCGCTGCGTCCTCGGCAGATTCGATGTAGTAGAATTTCGGCGGGTCGACAATGTCGCCGTGCGTACAGAGCGCACCCTCGATCTGTGCGGTATACGGCAGTGAAGCGAGGTAGGCGATGTCTGCAGGCGAGAGCGCGTCGCGGTGGCGCGTTACCGCATCCCCCGCCAAATCGATAAACGACGAGGCGTCGCCCCGTCCCGACACGGCATCGTCATGGTTGCCGGCAAGGGCAATCTGCGCTGCGTCGCGCACTCTCGCGAGCGCGGCGGCGGGCTGGGGACCGTAGCCGACGATGTCTCCAAGGCAGACGACTTTCTCTGCGCCCTGACTTTGCGCATCGGCCAAGACGCGCTCGAGCGCGTCTAAGTTTGCGTGGATGTCGCTGACGATGGCGTATTTCATGACCTTTTACCGGTTGGCGGTTTTCTGCGGCAATATCGAGTTGATCCATTCGTTGAGCCGGAACGGCAGCACGGAAAGTAGCCACGTGGCGAAGCGCATCTGCCAGGGGAAGGCGATCAGGCCGACATTCCGCCGCACGCCGTTGAGAATAATCCGTGCAGCTTGGTCGGCCTCCATAAAAAAGGGCATCGGGCAGGTGTTGCGATCGGTGATGCGCGAGCGGACGAAACCAGGGCAGACGACCGAAACCTTGATGCCCGTGTTAGATAGCATCCCGCGCAGCCCAAGCCCCCACGTCTTGAGACAGCTTTTGGTCGCGGAGTAGGACGGACAGCTTTTCAGCGGACCGTAACCGGCGATTGACGCGGTGATGATTATCTGGCCAGTGCTGCGCGGACGAAAGAGCTCTATGGCCGGCAGCACCACATTGAGCGCGCCGCCGACATTGACGGCAAAGGTGCGGCGGACGTTTTCTTCGTTTTCTTCTCCGGTGCCGATACCGGCATTGGCGAAAACGCGGTCGATCGGGGCGATGACATCGCTTGCCTGTATCCAGGCTTCAACGGCTTCGCGGTCGGTTACATCCAATACAGTGCCGTAGGTGGCCGCATTGAGCGCGCGACACCGGCGGACCACCTGTTCAAGCCGCTGCGCGTTGCGTCCGCAGAGAAAAAGCGTATCGCCTCTCTTGGCGCACTCTATCGCCAACGCTTCGCCGATTCCTGAACTAGCCCCGGTAATCAATGTGTTCATCAACGTTGATTATATCACAAAGCGAGCGGCCGTGCTTAAAGCCGTTCTGTACTTGACCATCCCGAGTTTGCCAGTTGAATAGCTGACTGCACTACATCGTTTTCTCTCATAATCC
>CALYTX010000213.1 GCA_945487985.1 uncultured Verrucomicrobiota bacterium
AGATCTTGTTGCCGATCAGCACGCAGTCCGTGCCGCCGAGCATCTGCGGAATGACATAAGAGCCAATCGCCGGAATGAAGACCATCAGAATCGCCGAAACTACGCCTTGACGGATTCCAGGCATGAAGATTTTGCGGAAGGCGTAGAAGTTCTTCGCGCCGAGATCGCGCGCCGCCTCCAAAAGCGAGAAATCAAACTTCTCCGCCGCCGTGTAGATCGGCATGATTGCAAACGGCAGGAAGGTGTAGACAGACACCAGAACGACTGCCGCCTCGGAATCGAGGATTGTTGACGACGCGGGATCGAGCGGCTGGTTGGACGCGAAGCCAGACCAGCTCAGAAAGCGCTGCACAAAGCCGGGCAGCCAGTCGAAAAGCCAGTCCTTCATCCGCAGCCACGAAAAATAGCACGCCTGCAGCCAGCCGTCGGGATGAAGCATCGTTTTCCAGGCAAAAACTCTCACGACGAAGCTCGTCCAAAACGGGAGCATGATCGCACCGGCGACGAGCGGACGCCAGCGCTTTTTCATCCGCGCGATGGCGTAGGCGCACGGCAACGCCAGCAGGATGGACCAGAACGTCACCTCGAACGAAATGCGCAGCGTGTTCCAGACGATAGCCGGGTAGTCGGGATCGACCAGCTCGCGCCAGGTCGAGAAGCTCCAGTCGCCGACGCCGCCGTTTGGGGTGTGACCGTGGAACGTGAAGGCGAGGACGATTAAGGCCGGGATGGCGAAGAAAACCGCCAGCCAAAGAAAGCTCGGCGCCGTGACGAGCCATTCGGCCTTGCGGTGTGCTTTCGCGGAATCCTTCAAATCCATGCTTTGCCTTTCCTGCCGATTCGACTCAACCATGTTAGACCGCGCTTCCGCCATTTCCCGAGCAAGCAGTATTCATCGGCCTTCGCCTCTGTCTGCCGTGCGGGTTTCCTGATGTATGCAAGAGCTGCTTTTCAAATCATGTCGCCTCTACCATGTAGCCGTCGTCAGGATGCCACCACATGAACACCTTCTCGTTCCAGGTGATTTTCTCCTGATCGAGCAGGAAGCGCGAATGCGGCTTCAGCGTCGCCACGCGCATATCGCCCGATTTGATCCAGAATTTGGTGTAGACGCCCTGATAGACGATTTCCTGCACCGTGGAAAAAAACACGTTGATTGACGCGCCCTTCTCTGGCGGCGGCGGGTTGAGCGTGACGCGGATCTTCTCGGGGCGCACCGACAAATCCACCTTCTGGCCGACCTTGAGATTCTTATCATTGAACGCCTTCACCTGCGAAAACCCTTCGACCTGGATGAAGCAGTAATCGCCTTCGACGGACGTTATCCGTCCGCTGAAAAAATTCGTATCGCCGATAAAACTCGCCACGAAACGCGAAGCCGGCGCCTCGTAAATCTTCGCCGGACCGTCGAGTTGCTCGATTTTGCCGCGATTGACTACCGCGATGCGATCGGAAAGCGACATTGCCTCGCCCTGGTCGTGGGTTACGTATATGAAAGTGATTCCGACCTGGTCGTGGAGGGTGTCGAGTTCAATAAGCATGTGTTGGCGCAGTTTCAGATCTAACGCCGCCAGCGGCTCGTCCAGCAACAACACCTGCGGACGGTCAACCAGCGCGCGCGCAATAGCCACTCGCTGCTTTTGTCCGCCAGAAAGCTGGCTTGGGTATTTCCAGGCGTGGTCGCTCATCTGGATCATCTCCAGAATTGCATCGACCTTCTCGGCGATTTCGCTCTTGTTCATCCGCGCGAGTTTAAGCGAGAAGGCAATGTTGTCCCAAATAGTCATTGTCGGGAACAACGCGTAATTCTGGAACACCGTATGCACGCGGCGCTGGTTGGGGGGCAGATCGGTAATGTCCCTGCCCTCAAGATAGATGCGCCCGGAATCGGGCCGCTCGAAGCCGCCCAGCATCCTAAGAAGCGTCGTTTTGCCGCACCCTGACGGACCCAAAAGCGAAAAGAATTCGCCCTTGTTAATCGAAAGCGTCACGTCATCGACGGCAGTTAGCGCGCCGAAGCGTTTTGTCACATGGTCGAAAACGAGAAAGTCGTTGTTCAATTGGGTCTACTCCGCATTTTCATAGTGCGAATAATACCGAATTTGTCCGCCGCTTGCAAGGACGAATTTGCGCCGGAACCGCAGTTGCAAATCGCCGCGCGTTTGATATAATCGTGCCATGGTTTTGCTCGTCGCGCTCATCGCCCTCGCAACCCTCGCGCCGAGCGCGCCCGAGGGCGAGGCGCCATGCGCGCTCGCATCCGCCCGCGACATCAGCCGATTTCTCGAAAACGACCCTTCCAATTCGCTCCCGTTCGCGATAACTGGCCTTGTGTACCATGTGCGGCGCGATGGCCATATACTGGTGGCCGATGCCACCGGGCGCGTCGCAATCAACAGCGTGCCGGCCTTGCTCCATCTGAATGCCGGTGCTGTTGTAGAGCTCGCCGGCTCCGCTAAAATCACCCCCGCGGGCGACGCCTGGACGATTGCCACCCGCGGCAGAATCATTGGCCGCCGCGCCGTGCCGCCGCCCGCGCAGCTCGCCGTGCCGCAGCTCGATCCGGCGCAGCACAATCTGCTGGAAGTTTCCGTGGCCGGAACGGTTATGCGCATCTTCGACGATGATGCCGATGCCCACTACCGTTTCCTGCTGCTGAAAGACGGCGCCGCGGTAATTCCAGTGGCCTTCCCGCGAAGCAGCGTCCCGCGCGCCGAAGAACTCGTCGACGCGCTCGTGAAGGTGCGCGGCGTCTACTACCGACGCGTGGACGGACTGCGCAAGTGCTCCGGACCGTT
>CALYTX010000214.1 GCA_945487985.1 uncultured Verrucomicrobiota bacterium
CCCCCGGCTCGAAAGCCTTGCGTGCATCAATTCAAAAAAGTGGGATAAGGGTGTCGGTCCCGACGCTTTGACATCATACGCCGTATTTGATAAAATTTATGCGTTTTTTCGAAAACGGGAAGAGATAAACGATGAACGAAATAAATGGTGGATTGGTTGCCGGCGGGCTGGAAGTGGCCATTGTCGTGAGCCGTTTCAACAGTTTTCTGACCGAGCAGCTCGTCAAGGGCGCGGTCGACGCGTTCGTGCGTCTCGGCGGCGACGAGCGCAAGCTTACCTTGGTGCGGGTGCCTGGGGCCTATGAAATTCCAGTGGTGGCGCAGAAGCTGGCTGCGAAAGGAAACTTCGATGCTGTCGTCTGCCTCGGCGCCGTGGTGCAGGGGGCAACGTCGCACGCCGCGCTCATCAATGGAACCACGTCCATGGCCTTCGCCAAGATTGCGCTTAAAACGGGCGTTCCCGTCCTTGACGGCATCGTCGCGGCCGACAACCTCGAACAGGCCTTGGAGCGTTGCGGCACGAAGCAGGGCAACAAAGGTTTCGCGGCGATGCAGGCCGCAATCGAGACGGCTAATGCGATCAAGCAGATTTAACGGCTAACCATAAATTACAGTCAGAGAAAGAGAGAAGAAGATGGCAAAAGAAGTGAAGAAGGTTGCGTTCCTGACGGCTGGCGGGCTTGCCCCGTGCCTAAGCTCCTCGATTGGATTTCTGATCGACGAATACAACAAGGTCGCGCCCGGGGTCGAGATGATAGGATATGTCAACGGCTACATGGGGTTGTTGAAGGGCGAGTCGATTCCGGTTACGGAGACGGTGCGCAAGAATGCGCTTGTGCTGACCAAGCACGGCGGCAGCCCTATCGGCAACAGCCGCGTGAAGTTGACCAATGTCAAGGATTGTGTCAAGCGCGGTCTCGTCAAGGAGGGGCAGGATCCGCTCAAGGTCGCGGCGGACCAGCTGGTCAAGGATGGCGTGGATGTGCTGCACACTATCGGCGGCGACGACACCAACACCACGGCGGCGGATTTGGCGGCGTATCTGGCACAGAACAACTATCCTTTGATCGTCGTGGGTCTGCCCAAAACTATCGACAACGACGTTTTCCCGATTAAGCAGTCTCTCGGCGCTTGGACGGCCGCTGAAGAGGGTGCGAAGTTCTTTATGAACGTGGTCAAGGAAAACAGCGCCAACCCGCGCGCATTGACGATTCACGAGGTCATGGGGCGCAACTGCGGCTGGCTTACCTACAAGACGGCGCAGTACTACCGCAAGATGCTCAAATCGATGAAAACTCGCGGGATGTTCGTGGACGATTTCAACCTCACTTGCGGCCGTCAAGATGTCCACGCCATCTATGTACCCGAGGCCAAGATCGATATCAAGGCCGAGGCTGCGCGCCTTAGCGCGGTGATGGACAAGTGGGATTCGGTCAATATTTTCGTTTCCGAGGGCGCTGGCGTTGCGGATATCATCGAAGAGATGAAAAAGCGCGGCGAAGAGGTTCCGGTTGATGCCTTCGGTCATCCGCGGCTCGACAAAGTGAATGTTGGCCAGTACATCGGCAAGCGTTTCGCCGAGTTGCTCAAGGCCGAGAAAGTGCAGGTTTTCAAGTCGGGCTATTTTGCCCGCGCCGCCGCGCCGAACAAGAAGGATTTGCGGCTGATTGAGAAATGCGCACGTTGCGCGGTCAAGTGTGCGCTGAACGGCGAATCGGGCGTGATTGGTCCTGACGAAGACCAGAGCGCGAAGATCCGCGCCTGCGAATTTCCGCGCATCAAGGGCGGCAAGCCTTTCAATGTGCGCAAGGGCAGCTTCCGCAAGATGCTCAAGGAGATCGGCCAGCCCTATCCGCGCAAGAAGCGCGCGCAGAACCGTGCCCACGCCGCGAGTGCGGGCAAGTAAACGCGCCCATCCGGGAAGCCTGCGCCGGGGAGGCTTCCCGGAAACTTTTTAAAACTCGGCGCGGAGGAATAGGCGATGACGGGAATCGAGCGGTTGCACCAGATTATGGTTCGGCTCAGGGATTCCAAAAACGGTTGCCCTTGGGACCGGATTCAGACGCTTGACTCGCTCAAGCCTTGTCTGCTTGAGGAGACCTACGAGTTGCTTGCGGCGATGGACCGTCCAGAGGAGCGGGCGAATTACATCGAAGAGCTCGGTGATGTTTTGCTGCAGATTATGTTCCAGTGCGTTATGGCCGAGGAACGCGGCAGCTTTTCGTTCGATGACGTCGCCAACGGCATTGCCGACAAGCTTGTCCACCGACATCCGCACGTCTTTGCCGACGTCAAGGCCGACGACCCGGCCACGGTGCTGAAGAATTGGGAACAAATAAAGCAGCTGGAGCATAAGAAAGAGGCGCGCCACAGCGCGCTCGATGGTGTTCCGCCGACGCTGCCGGCCTTGCTTAAGGCGCAGCGCACGCAGGAAAAAGCCGCTCGCGTGGGGTTTGATTGGAAGGATGCGGCCGGGCCGCTGACCAAAATTCGCGAAGAGCTCGCCGAACTCGAGGCCGAAATCGCCCTCCGCAAGAGCGAGAACCCTGCCGATTCTCTCCGCGTCAAGGAAGAACTCGGGGATCTTGTTTTTTCGGTTGCCAATCTCGCGCGCCATCTCAAGGTCGATGCCGAGTCGGCTGCGGAATCGGCTACGGACAAATTCGCGCGCCGTTTCCGCGCCGTCGAAGCGGCGGCCAAGGCGGAGGGGCGGGAGCTGAAAGAAATGACGCTTTCGCAGATGGATGAGCTTTGGAACAAGGTTAAGCGGG
>CALYTX010000215.1 GCA_945487985.1 uncultured Verrucomicrobiota bacterium
GTCGGTCGAGACCGTCTCGGGGTTGCAGTTGACGATGATCGTCTCGTAGCCGAGCCGCTTCATCGCCATCGCCGCGTGGCAGCAGCAGTAGTCGAACTCGATGCCCTGGCCGATGCGGTTGGGTCCGCCGCCGAGGATCATCACCTTCTTCTTGTTGTCGGAAACCGGCGCCTCGCCGAACGCCTTCGCGCGCACAGGGTCGGGATCGGTTTTGACGTCGTGGTAGGTCGAGTAATAGTAGGCCTGACCATCAACGCCTGAAACCGGTACCGCAAACCACTTTTCTTTGATCCCGAGGCGGTTGCGCTGCTCGCGCACCTGCTTTTCATCGATCTTGAGAATCTGCGCAAGATACTTGTCGGAGAAACCGTCGAGTTTCGCCGCTTTCAAATTGTCGTCGGTAAGGCCCTCGGCGAGAATCTTCTCTTCGAGCTCCACCAACTCGCGCAGCTGCCCGACGAACCACGCCTTGACGCCGCATGCCTTGAAGATCTGCTCGTCGGTTGCGCCCTTGCGCACCGCTTCGTACATCTGGAAATGCCGCTCGGAATTGGCCACCGAGAGCATCTTCAAAAGCTCGTCGAGCGATTTTTCATGGAAATCCTTCGCGAAGCCAAGCCCAGACCTTCCGCGCTCGAGCGCGCGAATCGCCTTCTGGAACGTTTCCTTGTAGGTCTTGCCGATCGACATCACCTCGCCCACGGCCTTCATCTGGGTGCCGAGCTTGTCCTCGACGCCGCGGAACTTCTCGAACGCCCAGCGCGCGAATTTGAGCACCACGTAATCGCCGTCGGGCGTGTATTTCTCAAGGCTGCCGTCGCGCCAGTAGGGAATCTCGTCCATCGTCATGCCCGCAGCAAGTTTCGCCGAGACCAGCGCAATGGGGAAACCAGTCGCCTTCGACGCGAGCGCCGACGAACGTGAAGTGCGCGGATTGATCTCGATGATGACCACTCGCCCGGTCTTCGGATCGTGCGCGAACTGCACGTTGGTGCCGCCGATGACGCCGATCGATTCGACGATCTTGAACGCATCGCGTTTAAGGCGTTCCTCAAGCTCTTTTGAAATCGTGAGAAACGGCGCGGCGCAAAAGCTGTCGCCCGTGTGCACGCCCACGGCGTCGATATTCTCGATAAAGCAGACGGCGATCATCTGGTTCTTGGCGTCGCGCACCACTTCGACTTCGAGTTCCTCCCAGTTGAGAATCGACTCTTCGATCAGGCATTGATGCGTGAGCGAGGCATCGAGCCCGCGCGCGCAGATTGTGCGCAGCTCTTCAATGTTGTAGCAGAATCCACCGCCGGCGCCGCCCATCGTGTAGGCCGGACGCACCACCACCGGATAGCCAATCGTCTTTTCGACGAGTGCCACCGCCTCATCGACCGAATGGACGATGCCCGAACGCGGCGTTTCGATGCCGAGCTTCTGCATCGTCGCCTTGAACACCTCGCGGTCTTCGCCACGCTCGATCGCGTCAAGATTGACGCCGATTACCTTGACGCCGTATTTGTCGAGAATGCCCTTCTTGGCGAGTTCCATCGACAGGTTGAGCCCAGTCTGTCCGCCAAGATTGGGCAAAATCGCGTCGGGACGCTCCTTGGCGATAATCTGTTCGAGGCGCGCTTCGTTGAGCGGTTCAATGTAGGTCGCATCAGCCATCACAGGGTCCGTCATAATGGTGGCGGGGTTTGAATTAACGAGCACCACCTTGTAACCGCAAGCCTTGAGCGCCTTGCATGCTTGAGTTCCGGAATAGTCAAACTCGCAAGCCTGCCCAATCACAATCGGACCAGACCCGATAATCAAAACCTTGTCGACATCAGCACGCTTCATAATTGTCTCCGACCCTTCCTTTACCTTCTAAAATTGCCATATTATACCAAATTTCCCGGCAACCAGTATCGAAACGGGTTTGGAATTCACGAACGCGCAATGGCGTCCTATCGCAGACGCCGATTATCGACGCCGATCTATGAATCAGACTGCCGCCTCAGATTTCCCAGTCGAAAAGCTTGAAATTGCGGCAAATCTCCGAAAGCAAAATCGCCAGCACGAAGGCGGGAGCAACATAGCGCACCAGGAATGAGTATACTGCCTTCGCTTTGAAATCGCGCCCCTGCGCCTGGCATTCCTCGACAACCGCCTTGGGCTTGACCACCCAGCCAATGAAAACTGAGGTCAATATCGCCACTATCGGCATGAGCACACAGCTGCTGGCGAAATCGAAGAAATCGAGCAACTGCATCGAGAAGATCTTCACCTCGCTCCAAAGTCCATACCCCAGCGCAGGGAAAGCCGACAGCGCCCCAAACAATACCGCCGAGATTAACGTCGCCAGCTTGCGGCCAATCTTAAACAGATCGCAGACCGACGCCACAAACGCCTCGTAGAGCGAAATCGCCGAGGTCGCCGCGGCGAACACCACCAGCACGAAGAACGCCAGCCCTAGATACGACCCGCCCGCGCCCAACATGGCGAAAACCTTCGGCAGCGTAACAAACATAAGCCCGGGACCGGCATTCATCGCCGCCTTCACCGCCGTCTCGCGAGCGGCGGCCACATCGCCGCCGTGCGCCGCGACCGCGGCGGGGTCGACACCGGTCTTGACGGCGAACATATACACTACGGGAACGATCATAAGCCCGGCTACGAACGCGATTAGCGTATCAAAAATCTCGATCCGCCGCACGCAACGCTCAATAGAGTCGGATTTGCGCATATACGAGCCGTAGGTCACCATTATACCCATAGCAAGCGAAAGCGAATAG
>CALYTX010000216.1 GCA_945487985.1 uncultured Verrucomicrobiota bacterium
ACCGTGACCGCGCGGGCGATGCCCGTCGAGTTCCAGTAGCCGCCGTCGTACATCGCCTGGCACTTCACCGTCTCGAAGCAGATGTCGGCCATTTCCTTCGTCACGTCGACGATCGTCGTCTCGACGCCGGTCGGGGCCATCTTCTTCTTGATGTCGTTGATGTCCTTCTCGTCCGGCTGACCGACGTTCGCGGAGAAAGCCTTCACCTTCACGCCGGCGTCCTTGAGAACGCAGCAAATCGTCTTCGAGTCGAGTCCGCCCGAGACGCACACACCAACAGTCTTGCCCTTGAGATCAGCGAGTTTCATGAATTATCGATCCTTTCCGAATTTGATGATATATTATATCACAAACGGCGAAACCGGGAAACGGACTGCGCTGCTGGATTATTCCCCGGACAAAAGCCTATGATGCTGCTCACTACGCCGGCAAAACGGATGCCTCGCTCTGAATCCACGAACTTCCCGACTTCCATATAGCATGACACTTTGTCCGCCGGGGAAGCACTACATGCCGTAGCGATCGGAAGCGGCACGAACCGCCGCTTTGAGCACCTCTGCGGCAAGCACGGGGCCGATACCAGCGACGCTGGCGATTTCTTCCACGCCGGCGCGGGCAATGCCACCGATAGACTTAAACCGCCTGAGCAATGCGATTTTCCTCGCCTGACCGATGCCCTGAATCTCGTCCAACACGCTTTCGCGGATCGTGCGGTTGCGTAGCCGGCGGTGGTAAGAAACAGCGAAACGATGAGCTTCATCACGCAAACGGGTTATCACCATCAGCGCCTCGGAATCGCGCGGCAGCCGAAGGTCTGCGCGTCCGTCGTCAAGCACTACCAGTTCTTGCTCCTTGGCCAAACCGATTGTCGGGATGTCAGCAATCCCCAACTCGGCAAAGACGGCTCGCGCCGCGCGAAGCTGGGTAATGCCACCATCGCAAATATAGAGATCGGCGCGCGGAGAACTGCCGGACAGTGTCGAATCTGGCCCGTAGCGGCGGCGGACGACTTCAGCCATCGCGCGCGGATCGTCCGCCCCCGCGAAAGATTTGATCCGGAATCGGCGGTAGTACCGTCCGTCCGGCAGCCCGTCACGAGCCACCACGAGCGAAGCTACGTTGTGCGTGCCAAAAAGATTGGAAATATCAACGCATTCAATGGTGTGCAAGGGCGATTTCAACCCAATCGCCGCAGCGAGTTCTTCACAACCCTTCCAAGCGTCGGCACGGCGCATCTCCGGCGTACGGCGGACAAAATGAGCCTTGGTCATTTCCCGCAACGCGAATACTGTGTCGCGAAGCCTCGCAGCCTTCTCGAAATCGCCCGCAGCCGACGCCCGGCGCATCTCCGCTTCGACCTCCGCTGTAATCTCCGGGCGCTTGCCATCGAGAAAGCGGCACGCCTCATCGAAACGGACGCGGTACTGCTCGCGGTCGATCTTGCCAAGGCACGGCGCAGAACACGATCTGATCACATTCGCCAGGCAATGGGAATGGGCGGCGGCATCGAGAACGAGCGCATCGCAGGTGCGGATTCCAAAACGCTTTTCCACAAAGTCCTTGGCCGCGCGCACCACGGGACTTGAAGGAAACGGGCCGAAATAGCGCGCACCGTCGTCGCGCACGATCCGCACGCACTGGAATCGCGGCCACTCGGCGGCAGCGTCCGCACGCAGCGCGAGATACCGCTTGTCGTCGCGCATCAGAATATTGAAACGCGGCTTGTGCTTCTTTATGAGCGCCGCCTCGGTAAGTAGCGCTTCAGCCTCGTTCTTCACCGTCATGAAGTCAAAGTCATAGACGGTATCAACCATCGAGCGCACCTTTGGCGAATGCTTGGCGCCAGGCCGGAAATACCCCGAAACCCGGCGCTTGAGGTTCTTCGCCTTGCCGATATAGATGATTGCGCCCCTGCGATCTCGCATGAGATAGCAACCGGGGCGGCAGGGGAGATTCTTCAGTCGTTCGCGGACTAAATCTGTCACGCCTCCACCTGTTTAGGCTCGTCCTTGGCCGGCAGTTCGTCTTCCTGCTCGCCTTCCTTGAGCCCCTTCGAAAATTCTCCCTTCGCCTTGCCAAGCGCACGTGCCAACTCGGGAATCTTCTTGCCGCCGAAAAGCACGGCGATAACGAGTATGCAGATGACGATTTGCCAGGGTCCGGCCATGAAAGCGAATATCATTTTCAATCTCCTTGTTTTCAGTTTATTATAGCATACCTTATTTTACTGCGAAACGCAAGCCGGCCGACGCGGAATCACCACCGTCGCTGATCGTGCGCCTGATGTGGAAGCGGTGAGCTTCAGCGGCATCCCCGAGCCTTCGCCACGGCGCACGACGACCGCCGCGCGCCCGTAGTGGAGCGGGTGCGAGGCGACTTGCGCGAACGACTCCATGCCCGCGGTCGAACCGTTGCCCACGGCGACAATCTGACCCGGACCATCAAGCCTAAACGAAACAGTATCGCTTGCAAGCGGCAGCGCGGTGCCATCCTCGTCGACAAGCTCCACCTTCACGAACGCGAGCTCGCCATCGGCGACAGCCTTGCTCTCGGGCGTGAGCCGCACCGCGAACGCCTTATCGGCAGTCCGTCGGAAATCCTCGCCGATGCAATGGTCTTCTTTGGTGGCAATCACCTTGATCTCACCTGGCTCGTAGGGAACTTCCCAGCTCAGACGGTAGAACTTCGTAATTTCATAATAGCCGGGATCGTCCTTGCCCTTTACCGGCGGCAAATCCTTCGCTTTCGTCCGCC
>CALYTX010000217.1 GCA_945487985.1 uncultured Verrucomicrobiota bacterium
CAAGGCCAAACAGCCTTCTAATCAATGCGACTTATTCGCCATTTGGAATCTCTGGCGATTGAATTTGTCAATGGCACCTTTGCCGGCGCACAGGTGCTGAACGACAGCCCGGTATGCGGATATTTGCAGTTCTCGTCGGGAACGACTGGCACGATCACGAGCAAAGAACTTCACGCTCGCCATCAGCTACAGCTTACCGATCAGATGCTGTCTTTCCCGCCGCTGAACTTGATTCGCCCGAAGAGCGATGACGATTGGGAGGAAGCCATCCTAAAACCTCGAGTCCGACCAATGAAAGCACCGTGGCGGCAATGCCGATTGCATACAGGCCGCAGGCGACAGCCATACCAATGCCTGCCGCCACCCAAACACCAGCCGCCGTTGTGAGACCGTGCACGGAATGTCGCTGCACCATGATTGCCCCTGCACCGATAAAACCAATGCCGCTGACAATCTGTGCCGCGACCCGCGAGGGATCTCCCTGACCGTTGAAACCATAGCGAGAGACAATAAGCATCAGTGCCGATCCAATCGCCACCATTAGATGCGTCCGCATTCCAGCGACCTTGGCGCGATACTCGCGCTCCGCACCAATCAAGCCTCCGAGCACCCCCGCCAGCACCAGCCGCGCAATCAAAACATATGTCTCCGGCATCTGCATATCAGTCCTCCGCTTGTTTATAAAGATTCAAACGCCGCCGCGCTCATGGGGCTAATTCGATAGGAAACCAGGTCCGGTAATAATTGTCGCGATGCCAGCTATTGCCAGCCGAAGCGTAATCACAGAAGGTAAGCATGCTACCATGAGCCCCTTCAGGGTTCTCGTTGTGAGCCCCCACGGGCAGGACGGCGGCGAACTGCATCCAAAAGTCGTCCGAGGCGGCACGAACAGGGTGGAAGCTTTCGATAACCTGACCATCGCGAATGCCGCGGCGGAATGGTTCGGTGAAATCGCCTGCATCCAGACGGCTGTCGCGCGCAAACAAAATCGGCCCGCGGGTGAAAGCTACATTGTGCTCCAGCACATGGGCGACAACCGGCATGTCAAATGTGATCTCGACAATGTCGCCGAGCTGCCAATCGCGAGCGATAGTGAAATACATGCCTGGCTCGACGCCCTCCAAAGCCTTGCCGTTCAACACCACCGAGGTCTGTCGGCTCCAGCCTGGAATTCGCAGACGCAGCTCCAGCTGACCGGTGATATGACTGACGATACGTGCGTAGTTTTCACGCGGATAAAGCGAATACATATCAAATCCGTCAACCAAAGCCGAGGCGTAGAAATTGAAGGTGGCGGCGGAATTGTCGCGGACGAAGAGATTGTCGAGAAAACACAGAAAGCCGCGCGGACCGTTCGCCGTACAGCAGTCGGTATGCATGTAGCAATGGTGCTGGCCGTGGTAGCGGTTGCCGGAAAGCGGCGTGTAGCCGGCAAACTCTGAACCGTCGGCTTTCATCGCGGCAAGATAGGCATTGTAGAACGTCCGTTCAATCTCGTCTGCCCACTTGGCCTCGCCCGTGATGGACAGCAACTTGCCGCAAAGCCGCATCCAGGTGGTGATCACGCATGTTTCCTGCAGATGCAGATATGGCAGATGCTGCTTTTTCGCACCGTGAAACCAGGCCTCGGAGCTGGTGCAGCCACCGGCGAGGTTGATTTCTTCGCGGACAATGTTCTCGGCGGATAGAATCGCCGCGCGGCGCAACTTCCCGAGCAATTCCTGATCGCCGATCTGCGATTTTTGGCAGGCCAGCACATAATCGAGCAGCCCCTGATAACAACTCATCATCTCGTAGGCCTTGCTGCGGCCATACTTGCAGACATATTGCCAGGCGGCATCCTTGCGGTAGCCGCTCTCGTTGCGATCAGCGACGGAAACGCCCGCGAGCGCAAGATCGCAAAGGCGCGGACCCTGCCGAGGTTCGATCATCCCCCGGACGATGTAGGATGCGAAATCAAGATATTTCTTCTCGCCCGTGCGGTTGTACAACCACACTACCGGCTCGAGGATCGACGAACTCGCATAGCCAGACCAATTGCCGGTCTGCCACAACTCCCGTCCCCGTTTGCCTTCCGGACCAATTTCGGCAATCACATAATCGCAAAGTTTCCGGCAAGCATTGAGCGCCGCGGCCGCGCGCGTTGCCAAGACCAAGTCGCCTTTGGCGCCGTCGCTGTAATAAATAAGCCCCATCATCGTGTATTTGATGCCCCAGACGTCCCATCCCTCACCGAGGCGCAACTCGTCGGGGTAATTGCCGATATAGCCACACGGTTCCTGACTGGCGAGAATCCGGTCGATACCGCGCTCGATGTTCACCTTTAGTTTTTGCGAGCCGGCATAGCCGAGGTAGGGCATAGCGCTGTGCATATACTTTCCCCAGAATTCCGTGTGCCACCAGTTTTTGCGCTCGGTTTTCTCGATGAAAGGCGCGGTGAGGTAGTCGATGTCGGTTCCAACGACGTGGTGCTCAATCATCTGGTCGAGCCGGTCGCCAAGATAGCCTTTGAGCCGGACCTGCGCCGAAGCTGTGCCCCAAAGCATGCCCGCCGCAACCATTACTGCCAATGAAAGATTCCGCATAGCCGATTCCACCTTCCTCATTTCTGCTCCCGGGTTGCCGACCAGCGGCAGCGCATGGTCTTGCCGTCGGACACCTTGCCGCCCCACTGCAAACCTCCTTTCGGGCAAAACTGCAGCCCGGCGGAATTATTGTTCCACTGGCGGCGGTCCA
>CALYTX010000218.1 GCA_945487985.1 uncultured Verrucomicrobiota bacterium
GGCAAGGGCGGGGAGACGATCAAGGGTATTTGCGCCAAGACGCTCGCCCAGATTGACATCGAGGAAGAGGGCGCCTTTGGCATTGTCACGATCATGGCCACCTCGGCCGAGATGATGAAAGCGGCCAAAGACGAGGTCAACGCTGTCATCGCCGAAGCCGAGATCGGCAAGATCTACGACGGCAAGGTCACGAGCGTCAAGGACTTCGGCGCCTTCGTCGAAATCCTGCCTGGCGTCGAGGGGCTTTGCCACATCTCGGAATTCTCCGACAAGTTCCTGCAGTCGATGGAAGGAGTGGCCAAAGTCGGCGATGCGATCAAGGTCAAGTGTGTCGATATCGACCAGCAGCGCGGGCGTATCAAACTCTCGCGCAAGGCGGCGATGAAGGAGCTCGACGAAGCCGCCAAGTAAGGCGGGCGTCGCCGGGCGTTTCCGGAAGAAAGGCAGGGTCAGGAGGATAGCTTCTCCTGACCCTCTTTTTTCACGAAGCGGCTCGGTGCAAAGCGGGAGGAATTGATGAAACGTTTGTTTTTGACTGCAGGAATTCTAGTGAACTGCTGCGCTTGGACTCATGATGCTGCGCGCTGGATATCGTATCCAGGCGATTACGGAATCTGGTGGGGGAACGAACTGCAGTCGCGCCGGCTGCAGTGGGGCGGCAGGCTGACGCCGTTCTGGCCGCTGTACGAGTCGTATAACCGCGTCATTTTCCGCCGCGAAGTATCTCTAGCGGCCGATGAGGAGCTCGAGATTGGCGCGGACGGCAATGCGACGGTATGCTGGCGTTCGCCGAGCGGCTTTCACGAGAGTTCGGCCATTCTCGGCAAGTTCACCCTGCCGAAGGATGCGACGGAAATCGAAATCAGGATCCAGAACAGTGAGCGTCCGCCGTCGGTGTGGGTTCGCGGCAAAAATCTCGTTTCCGATTCGAGCTGGAAGGCGACTTGGACGACATCAGCCGATCGCTCCGAAGATCTTCCGGTCGATTCCAGCGCACGCTTTACCGACCCCGACACCCCGCCGGGGCTGAAGAAATTTCCGGTCGAACGCAGGGCAGCGATATGGACCCGCAATACTCCTGGCGGCGGCATTCTCGCCGACTTTGGAGAGGAGACCTACGGTTATGTTCGCTTCCTCGATGTCCGCGGAAGCGGAGCGGTTCGCGTCATCTACGCCGAAAGCGAGGCCGAGGCGCTGGCGGTCGATCTGGCCAATACCCGTCCCGGCGCGCTCGACGGCTGGGAGATGGTTTTGCTGAACGCGGCCACCGAAACGCGGCGCGAAATCCCTCACGGCTTTCGCTATGTGCACGTGATACCGGCCGACGGCAATGTTTCCGTGGGTGCGCTGGCGATGGATCGCGAGACGAAAGGGCTGCCCGTTCGCGGATCTTTCCGTTGCAGCGATGACGAGATCAACCGCATTTGGGAGGTCGCCGTGCGTACGCTTGAGCTTACCTGCCGCGAGGTTTTCATCGAAGGCGTCAAGCGCGACCACTGGGTCTGGAGCGGTGATGCGGTGCAGAGTTTCTTAATGAATTATTACGTTTTCGGCGATTACGACGGTTGCCGTGACACTCTGTGGGCGTTGCGCGGCAAGGATCCGGTGAAAGTGCACCTCAATACAATCATGGACTACACGTTCTACTGGTTCGACGCCGTGGAAAAATATCGCCTTTATTCCGGCGATCGGCATATCGCCGCGCAGATCTATCCCCGGCTGAAATCGCTCATGGAATTCGCGCTCTCGCGACTCGACAGCAATGGAAGGCCGGCGAACCGTCCGTCCGATTGGATATTCGTGGATTGGGCCGGCGAGCCGCTTCATAATGAAGGCGGCGTCGTTTCTTTCGAGCAGATTCTGCTCGTGCGCGCGCTTGAAGCCGCCGCTGCGATCGCTGACGAAGTCGGCGCCCGAAACGATGCCGACAACTATCGCTCGCGTGCTGCCGCACTTCGCGGAGAGGTCGTAAAGCTTTGGTGGAATCCGGAAAAAGGCGCGTTGATGCATCTGCTGAAGAATGATGGCGCGCTTGATGGACAGCTTACGCGCTATGCGAACATGTTTGGGATTTTCTATGGCTACTTCGACGAGCACCAACTTAAAAGTGTAATCGAAAACGTGATGCTGAACGATCGGGTGATGAAGATCCAAACTCCCTACATGCGCTTCTATGAGCTCGAGGCGCTGTGCGCCATTGGCCGCCATCGGGATGTTTGCGAAGAAATCAAGTCCTATTGGGGCGGCATGCTTAAATTGGGCGCGACGAGCTTCTGGGAGCTTTACAATCCCGCGGTGCAGGGCGATGAGCAATATGCAATGTACGGCAGGCGTTTCGGCAAATCGCTTTGCCACGCATGGGGGGCGAGTCCGGTATATCTTCTCGGGAAGTATTTTTTGGGCGTAACCCCGCTCAAACCGGGTTTTGCCGAATACGAGGTGAAACCGAATCTTGGCGGACTGCGCTGGCTCGAAGGCGAGGTGCCGACGCCATTCGGCACAATCCGTGTCCGCATCGACGAGGAAAAGGTCGTCGTTGTCGCCGGCGGCGGCAAGGGGAGGCTCGTGCTGCCGGATGGACGCGTTTTCGACATCCCTGCTCGCGAGAAGGTGGAAATCGCGCGGTGATCTCGCGTACTCGGTCAGTCAACACCGCTAACGCGGTCTTGACCGACCTCGGCATCTGAGCATCTGAGCAAAAGTGCATCTGAGCT
>CALYTX010000219.1 GCA_945487985.1 uncultured Verrucomicrobiota bacterium
TGGCGATCTTCGCCCCTTCATGCCACTGCGGAAGAGCGGCCTTCTCTGCGCGCGGAGCGAAACGGTACGGCATCTCCGCAGCGGCCGGGATGGGGATGACCAACGCTTCGCGGACATACTCGTCGTTCAGGAAATCACGGCTTTCCAGAACCATGTCGTAATCATAGACCTTCAGCAGACATCCTTGGCGCGTACGCCAGCGGCGAACATCGCCGACAAGCTTCTCCTTCGGAGGCATCAGCGTGGTAATATTATCGATGCTGCCGTAGCGCAGCGATCCAATGCTGATGGCGGTAAATGATTCCTGCCAGATAAAGCGATCGTCAGTTGCCGAACAATGGCAATGGCCGGAGAACGCAACGGCATTAGGATATTTCGCAAGCGCACGCGTCGAATAACCCGCGTCGTGTCCCCAGACATCTGGTCCGAAGCTTGTGTTTTTCGGCGTCGGGTGCTGAACAAAGAAAAACGGGCGGTTGCGATCAATACGAGCAGCATTTTTCTCGAACCACGGTTCAATGCCAGCGACACCATCCCACTTGCCAGGAATCCAATTAGCACCGATAATCTGATAGCCCTTCACACGTTTCATCCAGATAGGCTCGAACGGCTCGTGGAACGCCTCCTGCCAGGCGCCGGCCATATCCGTCTGCACCCATCCAGCCTCGAATGCCACAGGATCGTGGAAACGTTGGCCGTAACCGTCGTAGAATTGCCCTTCAACATCGTGGTTGCCGTAGACAAACAGCTTCTCGACCTTGCGTCCGTCGCTCGCGCGATTGCGGGGGAACACCCGCTCCCACGCCGCACCCACCCGGTTAAGCTGCGAGCGCATGCCGTTGTCGGCCATATCGCCGGCGATTACTACGCCGTCCACCCCTTGGTCGCGGAACCATTCCAGAGCATGCTGGAAAGTAGAGGCATCGCCGAACTTGTTGAAATCCCCATCCTCGTCGCCAATGTGCAAATCGGCGAGCAACCCGAGCGTAAGATTGGGGCGGACGGCCGCACCTATCGATGCCGAGCGGCAGCCCGAAAGCGCCGCGCAACCAAGAGCACCGCCGAGAAACATCCGCCTCGAGCATTTTGTCGCGTCTACATTCATTCCCATTCCCCCCTTCGCGAACAGTTCCGTTCGCCATTTGTCCAGATAACGCCGGACAGACTATCCATCCTCGGGCAATCAGCCGCCATTCGACCTAAGCGCCTTCGGGCCCGGAGACTTCAGGGATAGTCCGCCGGCAAAGTTAGAATTTCGCAACCATCATCGGTTATGGCCACGGTATGCTCGAAATGAGCGGAAAGCGAACGGTCGCGGGTGACGACAGTCCAGTCATTCTCCAGCACCTGCGTCCTTTCGCCAGCCTTGGTCATTGTAATCATCGGCTCGATGGCGATGGTCATTCCCGGACGAAGCACGGTTTTAGTCCCGGGCTTGCCGTAGTTGGGAACTTCTGGGTCTTCATGCACCGTGCGCCCGACGCCGTGGCCAATCCAATCGCGCACGACGCCAAAACCTGCCGCCGCGGCAACCTGCTCAATGGCGTATCCCACATCGCCCAGATGAACGCCCGGTCCGCATGCGGCTATGCCGGCCTTAAGGCACGCCTTGGTCGTCTCAACAAGGCGCAATACCTCCGGGTCGGTAACACATAAAGCGACCGTACGCGAAGTATCGCCATTAAACCCATTGGCGAAAATACCCACATCGGTCTTCACCAAATCGCCCGGCATGATCACGCGATTGCGATCGGGGATGCCATGAATCACCTCGTCGTTAATCGAAACGCAAAGGTGACCAGGGAAGCCTGCATAGCGGTAGAAGCTCGCCCGGACATTGTGCTTGCGGCAGTATTCAACAACCAAATCGTCGATTTCGCCTGTCGTCACTCCGGGCGCGACGGCGCCGGCGCAGATATCGCGAATTTCCGCGCTCATCCGGCACGCCTCGCGCATACGGTCGATTTCCGCCTTGGATTTGATGTCGATTTTCAATTTCACATCGCCTTGATGAAGTCGGCCGCGACCTGATCCACGCCCGTGGTGCCGTCGACGGTCTTGAGAATTCCCTTGTCGCGGTAGAAAGCGATCAGCGGCTCGGTCTGCTGATGATAGACAACGAGGCGATCCTTGACCGTATCGGGATTGTCGTCTTTGCGGATCGTAAGTTTCTCGCCGCAAATATCGCATACCCCTTCCACCTTGGGCGGGAGGTTCTTGACATGGTAGCCGGCCTTGCACTTCGGACATGTGCGACGACCTGCGATACGATCTTGGATGATCTCGTCTGGAACGTCGATGAGGACGGCACTCTTCACGGGCGCGCCCATCTCGTCGAGAATCTTAGCCTGCGCGAGATTGCGAGGAAAACCGTCGAGCAACATCGTGACATCGCCGCTGGTCTCCGCCACGACATCCTTGATCATCGTCGCGATCAGCTCGTCGGCGACGAGTTTGCCGGCTTCCATAGCCTCCTTGGCCTGCTTGCCGGCTTCAGTGCCCTTCGCCACCGCTCCGCGCAGCAGATCGCCCGAAGAGACGTGCTTTAGGTTGCCGTTCGTGGCCGCGAGCTTGCCTGCGACCGTGCCCTTCCCCGAACCTGGGGCTCCCAGTAAAATTACAATATCCATAAGTGCACCTATTATACCAAATTTGTCGTACTCGGTCAGTCAACACCGCTGGCGCGGTCTTGACCGACCTCGGCATCTG
>CALYTX010000220.1 GCA_945487985.1 uncultured Verrucomicrobiota bacterium
GTGATCCGAGTCGCCAGCAACGGCAAAATCGATGAAAACCTCGCGAGGGTTCGGTAGCCATTTCCAAAACCGGGGATAATCCAGGGTTCTGCGAGGAAAGACAAATTGTTGGGTTTTTTGGTACAATTCTTTTGTGTGGAGGTTTCGCTGTCAAATTACAGAAAGGAGTGGAACATGAAGTTTTACAAATGCGAGAAATGCGGCAAGATAATTGCTATCGTGCAGGCTACAGCTGTTCCCACGGTATGTTGCGGCGAAGGGATGAAGGAACTGGTGGCCAATGAAAGCGACGGAGCCGCCGAGAAACATGTGCCGGTAGCGAAAACGCTGTCCGGCAAGCTCGTGGTCGAGGTCGGTTCGGCGCCGCATCCGATGACAGATGCCCATTTCATCGAATGGGTGGCGATAGAAACGGCCAGAGGCAACCAGAGAGTGGTACTAACGAGCAAGGACCAGCCTGTGGCGGAGTTCGCTCTGCTTGAAGGCGATCGTCCCCTAACCGTGTACGCCTATTGCAATTTGCACGGGTTGTGGAAGGCCGACTTGTAGTTCTTCGTGCCCCCTTCGCGCCGCGAGCGCAATCGGCGTGTCGCACCGGAGGGGCAACGGATGTTAAACAGGCACGACAAGGAGGAGTGACGATGGATACGAATGCGATGTTCAAAATCGGCTACGGACTTTATGTGCTCACGGCCGCGGAAAATGGCAAGGACAACGGGTGCATCGTCAATACATTTCAACAGGTGACTAGTGATCCTCTGCGCGTGTGCGTGTGTGTCAACAAGGCGAATTACACCTGCGGCATGATTGAGCGCACGGGCGTGTTTAATGTGTCGGTCATCGACGAATCGGCCTCGTTCCAGCTCTTTCGGCATTTTGGCTTTCAGAGCGGCAAGGAGGTGGACAAGTTCGCCGCCGATATTGACGCGCCACGTTGCGCCAACGGAGTGCGCGCTATCAATTCGAGCACGAATGCCGTCATCTGCGCCAGGGTCGTGCAGAAAATCGATCTTGGAACGCACCTGATGTTCATTGCCGATGTTACCGACGCGGTGATAAAATCGGCGCTGGAAACAGCTACTTATTCGTACTACCAGCGCGTTATCAAGCCCAAGCCAGCCAAGGCGCCGGCCAAAAAGGGTTGGCGTTGCTTGATTTGCGGCTATTTCTACGAGGGCGAGACGCTTCCCGCCGATTTCATTTGCCCGCTGTGCAAGCACCCCGCCAGCGATTTCGAGCGTGTGCAGTAGTAAGGCGGGCGTGCGGTGTCATCGATTTAATTCTAAACAAAAGCAAAGGAATGGAGTGATAAATGGCAGTAACGGAAACATCAACCCAATCATGGACTTCGCGCTTAGGTAGTGCGATAAAGGGAGTGGCGGTCGGCGCAGTGATGTTTGTGGCCGGTTTCCCGATTCTTTTTTGGAACGAAGGCAATTGCGTGAAAACGGCCAAGGCGCTCGACGAAGGCGAGGGCGCATGCATCAGCGTAGAATCTAACGCCAAGGTTGATCCTGAGATGGAGGGTTGCCTCGTGCACATGACCGGGCGCGCCGACACGCAGGATGTTCTGTCCGACGATGTATTTGGCGTGTCGACTACGGCCATCAAGTTGGTGCGCAAAACTGAGATGCTTCAATGGGAAGAGCATAGCGAGACGCGGGAAAAGAAGAACCTTGGCGGCAGTGTCACGACTACGACGACTTACTCGTACCAAAAAGTGTGGAGCGAGAAGCCAATCGATTCCAGCGGCTTCAAGGAAGAAGGTCACGAGAACCCCGGCGTGATTGAATTTCCGTCCGAGGAAAAATTTGCTCAGGATGTCAAATTCGGCGCGTTCCGGCTGAATTCGAAGCAGATTACCCGCATCGGTGATGTCCAGGCCTATGCCTTCCCGACGGATTTTGTCTGCAAAATCGAGCGCGTCCAGCGGGAGGGAAACACAATTTTCGTGCCCAACAAGATGACGCGCGACAACGAGCTTAATACGCGCGATGTCGCCACGCAGGCGCGTATTGGCGATATGCGCGTCCAGTTCTCCTACGTCAAGCCTCATGATATTTCGATTGTCGCCAAGCAGCGCGGCGACACGTTCGTTCCGTATATGGCTAAGACGAAAAAGAAAGTCGACTTGCTTCAGGACGGCATCGTCGATAGTGCTGAAATGTTTGAGAATGCGCGTGACGCGAACGCGGTATTCACATGGCTATGCCGTTTGGGCGGCTTTATCCTCATGTTCATCGGGCTTTCCATGGTTTTAAAGCCCTTGTCGGTGCTGGGTGATGTTGTTCCTTTCCTGGGCACCATTATCGAATGGGGCGCGGGACTGATTGCAGGCGTTGTCGCATTTGTGTGCTCGCTCGTCACGATTGCGGTGGCATGGATATTCTATCGTCCCGTGATCGGAATCATCTTGCTCGTGGCTGCAGGCGCGACCGTATTCCTCATTTGGCGCAAGAAACGCGCTCAGCCCGGTAGCGCCAGCACCGTTGCTGGGCAAGCCGACACGGTGCACTAATATTCGCCAATCTTCTGGAGATACAACCAAACAATAGGTGCGTCGCTTCCAGAACTAAACGAAGGACAAAGGGTCAGAACTTACTGATACACTAGCATTGACACACTAGGCATGTTTATGGTATGCTGTCAACCATGAGGAAGACAAGGTTAATCGAGCACTGCCGG
>CALYTX010000221.1 GCA_945487985.1 uncultured Verrucomicrobiota bacterium
GACCTGGCGAATCTGCTCGTAGACCGAGCGCATCTCGCGGCAATTGCCAATCAAATGGCCAGGATTGTTCGAGAGCATGTCGCGCAGCTTGCGGTTTTCTTCGACGAGCGCTTCGTGCTCGGCGCACTCCTCTCTGCAGACAGCCGCCGCGTCAGCTGTAATGTTGGCGATGATTCCCAGCAACGTGACGTCTTTCACCAACGAAGTTGTTTCGCCCTGCATCTGGCGGTCGACCGACAGCGTACCGATAACCTGCCCGAGATGCACGAGCGGCACACAAATGAATGACAACGCCTCGTGCTCATCGCGCGCACCCGTGCGATTGAGAAAGCGCTTGTCCTTGCGGACGTCCGGCACCACTTCCGCACGCCCCGTTTTAGCGACAATGCCGGTAATGCCCTCACCAAGTTGATACCGCCCATGAGCGCGCTCTTCAGAATTGAGCGCCTTTGTAGAAGCCTCGATGCGCAACTCGTCACCTTCCAAGAGCGCAAAGGTGCCGCGAATCATGCCCATGCTGCGCTCGAGTATCTCTAACACCCGCTCCAGCAGCCGGCGAACATTGCGCTCGCGAACAATAACCGAGGTTATTTCTTGCAGGACTTCGATCTCCGACATCTGTTTCATGCTCATAGTTTTTATTATAGAAAATATAGCCGCGCCCCGCAAGAGGGGATTTACAAAAAATAACCAATCTGTCATTAAATGTAAAATAACGTTATTTGCTTTACATATATTGTATTGTCTTTAATCGATTTCAATCCACAGAAGATAAAAACTAACGCGGGAGCCATTATTACCACCTCAATGGCACGCTTCTTGCTTACCTACCGCGGAAGGATAGCAACAATGATGGAAAACGAACAACGACAGCAAGGTCTATACGAGAAGGCCTTTGAGCATGATGCCTGCGGCGTGGGATTAGTGGCGAATATGGATAATGTAGCCACCCGAGAAGTTGTGGAAGACGGCTTGACGGTTCTAAAACGCTTGATGCACCGCGGAGCCACGGGTAACGATCCGGAAACTGGCGATGGCGCCGGGTTGCTGCTGCAAATCCCCGATGCATTTTTCCGCAAAGTCGTAAAGGGCCTGCCGCCAGCCGGCAAATACGCCGTGGCGATGATTTTTGGAGCCGTGAAGGAAGAAGCGTTGCTCGAGACAATCGCCAAAACCAATGGCGTGGGAATAATCTGCTGGCGCGACGTTCCCACCAACCCTTCGGCCATCGGCGTAACTGCGCGCGAGACGATGCCGAAGATTCGCCAATTGTTTCTCGAATGCGGCGACGAACGGCGGCTTTACATCGTCCGCCGCGAAATGGAAAAGACACTTCAGAACGGCTACATCTGCTCGCTATCCTCCCGCACGATTGTCTACAAAGGACTATTGCTCGCGCCACAGGTGGAAAAATTCTACCCCGATCTTGCCGACAGCGATTTCACCTCGACCATAGCGCTCGTGCACCAGCGCTATTCCACCAACACCTTTCCGACCTGGGATTTGGCTCATCCGTTTCGAATGCTGGCACACAACGGCGAAATCAACACGCTCAAGGGCAACCTCAACGCTCTCAAAGCACGCGAGAAAGACCTCTCTTCGCCAATTTTCGGCACGGAAATCAAGAAATTGCTGCCGCTAATCCGCGAAGGCCAGTCCGACTCGGCATCGCTCGATAACATGTTCGAATTACTTGTCGCGGCCGGACGCGACCCCGCGCACGCGATGCTTATGCTTATGCCGCAAGCCTGGGGAGCGAAATACCACATGGGTCACGATGTGCGCGGATTCTACGAGTATCACTCCGCGCTGATGGAGCCGTGGGACGGACCGGCGGCGGTGGCCTTCACCGACGGCATAACCGCTGGTGCAGCGCTCGACCGCAACGGATTGCGTCCGGCACGGTGGACGCTCACTCGCAAGCGTCTCTTTATTCTGGCCTCGGAAACCGGCGTGATTGATGTTCCCCCTGAGGATGTCGTCCGCCACGGACGCCTCAAACCCGGCTCGATGGTATACCTTGATTTGCCTAACCACCGCTTGCTGGAAGATTCCGAAATCAAGGTCAAATACGCTCGTCGCAGGCCTTACCGGCGCTGGGTTGAAGAAAATCGCATCGCCATCCAGGGCTTATTCACCGAAGTAGTGCCGCCAAGCGTGGGCAAAAACTTAGTCGAACGCCAGCAATATTTCGGCTACACCAGCGAAGATCTCGAAATCGTACTCTCGGCGATGGCAAAAGACGGCAAGGAACCTGTCGGTTCGATGGGCAACGACGCGGCACTCGCGTGCCTTTCCAACCACCCGCGCACACTATTCGACTATTTCCATCAGGTTTTCGCGCAGGTCACCAACCCGCCGATCGATCCGATCCGCGAAGAGCTGGTCATGTCGCTGATGACCTACATCGGCAATCAAGGCAATATCCTCGAAGAATCGCCATCCCACGCCAATCTCATCAAGCTCCGCCGTCCAGTGCTTACCGAAGATGAATTGCATCGCATCGAAGCGAGCTGCTCGGACAAATTTCCCTCGCAAACGCTGCCGATTTTCTTCGAAGGCGACCTGGAAGTTGCTCTTGAACAGCTCGGCTCGAAGGCGGTTTCGGCGGTCGGCAGCGGCGCGAAAATAATTGTCCTGTCCGATAAAAGCCAGCTCAATTCCGGCAATCTCGCGGCC
>CALYTX010000222.1 GCA_945487985.1 uncultured Verrucomicrobiota bacterium
TGCGCGATGGCGTCGCCGATATGCACTGCATGAGCATACCCTACCTTGTGGACGGGATTGTAAGCGAACGATAACGGTTGCTTGGCGGCGGCGTGTCGGCTCCTATGACGTGAAGTTGCCAGCCGACGCTCCGCGCGAAGATGGATACGCCCTCGAACTTGTCGCGCCAGGACTTGTCAATGCTGGACTGGAAAAGGAGCACATTTCGTTTCATGGCATGATAGAATAGCAAAACCAGACTGCCGGATCGGTTGTTTTTCTGTTGCCTGATCGGTTGGTTGCCGCGTCAAGTGATATGCTATATTATTGACGCAAGAAAAAGAGGAGAAGTGCGGCCGTGGTGCGCCAAGCAAGGCCCGGCGGATTTGACAGGAAAAAAATGGCTATACTACGCAGCAGATTCTTAAAAGACAAGAAAGGAGCAAGCCCGTGACGACAGGAAAGGCAATTGAAGGAAAGCCGTATGCGGGAAATCCGCACGTACGGTTTGGCGAGGGGGAAGTTGTATCGGCAGCGCCGAGGCGCGGGCCTCTGCCCTGCAAGACGATCATGCACGGGAAGTTTGCCTTGGCAGCGCTATCGGCGTCTCTTGCCGTCGCCGCTTCGGCGGAGGCGATGTTCCTCGCGCCGATATTCACGGATCACATGGTTTTCGCCGCAGGCAAGCCCATGCGGGTGTTCGGCACGGGAGATGGCGAGGTCGCAGTGGCTTTTCGCGGGAAGACGGTGAAGGGCGAGTCGATTTACGGCAAGTGGTGCGTCACATTGCCTGCGGCCGAGGCTGGGGGACCGTTCGAGCTCGTCGTAGAGCCGGCCAACGGCAGGCGACGGGTGTTGAAGGATGTCGCGGTAGGCGAGGTGCTGGTCATGGCAGGCCAGTCGAACATGCAGTTCAAGCTCGGCGAGTCCACGACCGATCCTAAGACGTGGATCTCCGACCCGATGATCCGGGAGTTCACGACGACGCGTCTTGAGCGGGAGGAACCCTATTACGCGAAGGACGGATGGATCGCCCTCGACAAGTCCAATGCCGGCAAATGGAGCGCGATCGGCTATGAGACGGCGATCAGGCGCGCAAGGTCGAAAGGGGTGCCGGTAGGCATCATCAACTGCTACCAAGGGGCTGCGATCATCCAGGCGTTCATGCCGGAGGAGCTGGCGCGCAGCCCTCGGCTTTCAGTGCCGGGACGATACCGCTGCCACTTCGACGAGAAAGAGGAGTACTACTCGATCTGGAACAAGTCCGGGACTCTCTACCGCAAGCAGTTCGGGGAGATTGTGCCGTTCTCGGCGAGTGCGGTCGTATGGTATCAGGGCGAGGGCAATACGGGTTCGGTAGAGGAGAGCGGACTATATGCCGAGCAGATGGCGGCGATGATCGGTCAGTGGCGCGTTGACCTCGGGGATGCATTTCTGCCGTTCGTGGTTGTTCAGATCGCCGATTTCGACATGTGCCGTCGTCAGGAGGCCTGGCGCGCGATGCAGGCCGCGCAGGCCCGCGTGCCGGAGTTGTGCCCTTTCGTGAAGACTGTCAAGAGCGCCGACATCTGTGAAAGCGACAAGGGCATCCACCCGCCGACCAAGTGGCGCATCGCCGAACGCGTGGCGGCGGCTCTGGAGTAAAGTCATGGCAAATTCATTTACATGCAATAAGGAGAGCAGGTCATGTCGCTAAAGTTGCTTTTAGCATTCGCCGCCGTCGGATACGGCGTTTGGCGCCACGAACACTCTTGGGCCTTTCGCACATCGATTTTATGGTATAATCAAAGGCCAAAGAAACGCATTCGCAGAATTATTGAGGAGGTTTTTAGATGGCCTGTTTTTCCGTTCCGCTGACAGCCGCCGCAGTAGCCACGGCCGTGAAGGCTTCATTGCCAGAATCGGTGCGCACCAACCCTTTCGCGTCCAGATTGGATTGGCTCGGCAAGATGATGTTCGGCGGCAGCTTCCTGTTGGCGATAGAGCATGTATACCATGGCGAGATAACGTTTGCCCCTCCGTTCCTGACGGCCGTAAGGGATGGGAATGTTGCCGACATGCTTTACGAGATGGCTACACGCGGCGTTGCGATGGCCGTTCTGCTCGGCATAGTCTGGGCGACGATGGTTTCGGTGTGCGTATGGCGCGATCGCGCACATTCCGCCGCCATTCCGCAGGGAGCTTGAGCCATGTGCGAACTGATGACGATAGCTGCGGCGCTTGCCTGCACGACCCTATACTTTGCCGCAAGGCGGCGTGGACGCGGAAACTCTGCGCTGTTCACGACCATGCTTGCGTTCTGGGGGGCGGCGCTCATGTGGAGCGTTGATTGCGTTGCGAATGCCATGGAGGGCGAGCCCCTGCTCGATTTGAGCAGGGAAGACGCCATCCTTGGATGCATTGTGGTTTTTGCCGGATCTGTCCTGTTTGCGGTTCTCGTGCTGGCAGGGCGGATCAGGGCGAGAGTCTCGGCGGCGTGAAGAGGGCATTGCACCCCGAGGCTCGCCCATTGCGCTTTCGTCTTTTGCGTTCACGGCCGCGGACGCAGCGAGGACTCGGCCGTTGCGGCGATCGGTGCGCTGACGACTGACAAAATTGGGAGGATGCTTGAATGGTAGACACTAAAACAAGCCTTGGAAAGTTGCGCATGTCTACGCCTGTGACGACGGCGAGCGGTACGTTCGGAT
>CALYTX010000223.1 GCA_945487985.1 uncultured Verrucomicrobiota bacterium
TGACATGAGTTACTATATCAGCGATACTATATCAATAAGCTCTGACCCTTGCGCCACCATCTTGTAAATTCTATCTAAAACAAAACGTAAGGAACATTGAGCGATGAAAAGAAAGAAGATTGTTAAGTTTGCGGCTTGGGGAATTGTGGCCGCACTTGTCGCGTGGGGCGTGTCGGCGATTGCCGTCTATTGGGTGTCGGCTGGGCGCGTGTTCGACAAGCCGTCCGATGTTCCGCACTGCCGCGCCGCCGTCGTGCTGGGTTGTCGCAAGGCTCTGCCGAACGGACTCTTGAACCTTTATTTCACGCGGCGCATCGCCGCTGCCGCCGAACTTTACAAGGCGGGCAAGGTGGATTGCCTCATTGTCAGCGGCAACAACCATATCAAGGAGTATGATGAGGCGTCGGACATGAAGGAGTCGCTTGCCGAGGCGGGCGTTCCTGCGGATCGCGTCATCTGTGACTATGCGGGATTTCGCACGCTTGATTCTGTCGTGCGGGCGAAGAAGGTGTTTGGACTTGATTCGTTCATTGTCGTTTCGCAGAAGGATCATGTTCGCCGCGCAGTCTTTACGGCGCGTGGCTTCGGCTGCAACGCATACGGCTATGCCGCGCCTGATGTCAACGGACGCTATTCAATCAAGACAACAATTAGGGAGCAACTTGCCAAGATTGCGGCGGTTCTCGATGTGATTCTTCGTCGCGGTCCTAAGTTCCTCGGTCCTCGTGAACTTCTGCCAACGCCACTCAACGCGGGAAAGGCTGGAGATGCGAATGGAGCGGCGACTGTGTCGACTGGTGTGACAACCCCTGCCACATGGCGGCAGGCCGACTTCGCGTCTGAACTATACCGCCATGTGGCGGAGCAGGCGGAGGAAGACAACATCGTGCTGTCGCCATGGGGTGTAGCCAATTTGTTTGCGCTACTGCAGACAGGTGCACAAGGGGACACCGCACGCGGCATGGCGTCCGCGCTTCAGCTTGGCGATACCGATTCGCCCTCGCCCGACGAGGTCGCCGCGACCTTCAAGGCGGCGCGCGACAACCTTGAGCTCATTTCCCGTGCCGCAGATGAGACCGTGGCGATAGAACTTTCCGACTCGCTTTGGCTCAAGCACGGTTTTGAGCTCTCGCCAAACTTCGCCGTGCGCGCCCAGAAGGCCTTCGCCGCCGAGGTTAGAACAACTCAAATGGGAGCTCGTGGCCGCAAGGCGATCAATTCATTCGTCTTCGAAAAGACACACGGACGCATCAAGGACCTGCTCCAGCCACCCTTGCTCGACAATCCGCTCACGCGGTTCGTTGCCGTTGACACTGTATATTTCAACGCGAAGTGGCAGGACGCCTTCGAGCGGGTTGCCACTCGCAATCAGGTCTTTCACGCTCCTAGCGGAGACGTCGAGGTTCCGTTCCTGCACGCCACGCGCTCAGCAGTGATCCTCGACGCCCCAGAATGCGCCGCGTTGCGACTTCCATATCGTTTTGGTAGTGTAGAGATGCTGTTGATTCTGCCGTCGCCGACCAATACGCTTACCGAGGTGGAGGCGAAGCTTTCCGAAGCATGGCTCTGTCGCCTCAACGCCAATCCGTGGCGTGGAGAAGCCGAAATTGCGTTGCCGAAGTTCGACTTTTGCAGCAGGCACGATCTCAAGAAGTCGCTGAAGCAGATGGGTATGGGGTTGGCATTTTCAGAAGGTGCCGATTTTGGAAGGATTGCCAACGGGCGTGGGGAGTTCTACGTCGCAGAGGCAATTCAGAATGCCAATATAACTGTCGACGAAAAAGGCACTGAAGCTGCCGCGGTTACTTATGCCGAGTGCACAGAAGGGCTCATTGATTTAGAGGATATCCCACCGCGCCCGTTTATTGCGGATCGACCGTTCCTTTTCCTCATTCGCGAGACTCGTACCGGCTTGATCCTTTTCATTGGCCGCGTTACTCGGTTTTAGAAGTTCAACTTTTCGTGCGGCCGCAAGTAGCAAAATGGCTGGACAGAACCATAAAGAGATGGGGGGACAACAGGTTTTTCAGCGCGGATTTAAACTTTCCTGCATCTCCTGCTCTACCTGCTTAAAACAATCTTGTAAATCCTGTAAATCCTGTCTAAACAAAGCCGATAGGAGCAAATTCCATAAATACGCGAATGGCATATGCGTGGGGGGCGTGGAAGAGAATCGGTCGTAAAGATGGCAGATTTGGGGCAAAATCGGTCGGCATGGCGACCGATTTTACATGGAGAAGGCCATTGACAACGGCAATATATTGTGGCAATATAGGGTTATGAACGATTTGAACAAGATATTGCCGCTAACGACAGTTGAAGATGTGCTGGCGAGTTTGCGAGAGCTGGTTCGGCTTGCGCGTCAGCGAGAGGTCTGGACCCAGGCCGACCTTGCGCGGCGCTCGGGTGTTCCGATGACGACGATTTCGCGGTTGGAGCGGACGGGGCTTGCCTCGACCGACACACTCTTCAAGGTGCTGTTTGCCTTGAACCGGCTTGAAGCGGTTGAGGATATGCTCAAGGAACAGCTGCGGCTTGTCAAGTTTCCCAAGACGCTTGATGGCGATTTCGAGTCCGCGCCAAAGGTCGTTAAGCGCGTCCGCCATAAGGGAGGCTCCAAATGAAGTTGACGGTGAAGCTTGACTTTGGTTGTGGACGCGAAATA
>CALYTX010000224.1 GCA_945487985.1 uncultured Verrucomicrobiota bacterium
AGGGCGCAATTGGCGCCATTCCTTCCCACGATTTGCTGGAGCTCCACGGCAACGAAGTATCCTCCGGCGAATCGGCTATACATCCTGCGAGCACAGAGCAAGTCAGCGCGGCGAGAAGGATTTTAGTCAGCGAAAATGACATCTTCAGCCTCGAGTTTGTCTTGCGCCCAATTGGAGAGAATGTCGCAGATGACATAATTCTTGCCTGCGACTTCCTGGCGCAAGCGGATACGACCGACGAATTCGCCGGCTTCGCCTTCGAAGCCGACGCGCTTAACGCCGAACTCCAGCAGCGGCAGCGGATGGTTCAACTCGTCGCCTTTAAGTTCCTTCATTGCCTGCGGCGTGAATTCCACTACTGCGAACATATTAGAGTTGTCGGCCTCAATGATGCGACCCTTGTCGCCGGCCGGCACCGATGTCACCGCCGCGCCGTGTGCAGTCTTGGTTCCGCCGGTCTGGCTGGCAAGCGCCTCCTGCAGCAGTTTACGGAGCTGTTCGACGAGTTTCTGGGATTTGGCCAAATCTTCCTTCGCCGCTTCGGTTTCTTCGTGTGCGGTTACGACTTCGTCTTTGAGCGAGGTTATCTCGGCGTTGAGTTCGTCAATCTGCGCCTTGATTTTGACAATCTGGTTTTCCAGATCGGCTTTTTCGTTTTCGAGTTTGGCGATCTTTTCGTTCTTTTCGACAATCGTAACCTTGTCCTGCCGAGCCACAGGTTTGAGCTTGTTGAGCTCGTCGACGATCTCGCGCAGCCTGCCGTGCAGTTTCTTCAGTTCCGCGCGAGTGGAGTTGAGTTTCTCCTGTTGAGCGATAGCCGACTTGAAGAGTTTATCCAAAAGGTCGTGCTCGGTTCCCGGCCCTTTCATCTGCGGGATGTTGCCGTCCATCTCGGGCTTGCCTTCGGCGTTGAGAACATAGACCGTGCGCATTTGACCGCGGGTCTCGCGATTGTCCCACTGGTAGGTGGCAAGATTATCTTGCTCGAGGTAGAAGTTGTATTCCTCGAGCACATTCACGGTTTCGGGAGTGTCGACGATTTGCGCTTCTACTGGCGAGACGTCTTTTTTGATTTCGGCGGCAACCTCTTTGTTGGGTTCGGCTTGCTCGATGGTGCCGGCGATTTGCACTAGGAAGTCCTCTTGAATGCGGTTGCGGTCGGTAAGCTCTCTTCTCTTAAAGGTAAGCTGGAGCTCAAAAAAGAGCGCCGCTCCCGCTAAAACCCCGAAAAGATAGACGAAAACGTGTAATGCTTTATTCATATTGGTATCGTTTGAGTATAGTTCTCTATTTAACTAACGAGAATGATACACCAATTTGCGCCATAAGGCAACTGTTTTTTGATACAATACGCGCAATGATTTTCGAGGTAGTTAAAGAAGACTCGCGTACGCGCGCCCGCACAGGATGCTTGAACACGGCCCACGGCATCGTGCACACTCCCGTTTTCATGGATGTCGGAACACAGGGCACGGTCAAGGCGCTCGAACCACGCGACCTTGTCGAGACCCGCGCTCAGGTTGTGCTGGGCAATACTTACCACCTGATGTTGCGTCCGGGAGCAGAGGTGATTGCCGGTGCCGGTGGATTGCATGCTTTCATGGGCTGGCAGGGTCCGATTCTGACCGATTCGGGCGGCTTCCAGGTTTTCTCGCTGGCGAAAATGCGCAAAATAACCGATCAGGGGTGTCGATTCAACTCGCATATTGACGGACACGAATTTTTCCTCGGGCCTAAAGAGTCGATGGCTATGCAGCGCATTCTCGGCAGCGATATCGCCATGGTCTTCGATGAGTGCCTGCCGTATCCCTGCGACCGGGGACGAGCCGAGAAGTCCGTTGAACAGACCCTTCGCTGGGCCCGGGATTCGAAGGAACAGCCTCATGCCGAGGGGCAGCTCGTCTTCGGTATCGTTCAGGGGGGCGTCTACGACGATCTCCGGCGCCGCTGCGCAGAGGAACTCGTCAAGATCGGTTTCGACGGGTATGCTGTGGGTGGCGTGTCGGTGGGCGAACCAGAAGCATGCATGTATGCGGCGGTAGATGCTTCAGTGCCGTATTTGCCGAAAGACAAGCCGCGTTATGTAATGGGGCTTGGCGTCATGCACCAGATGGCCGAGTGCGTGGCCCGAGGCGTGGATATGTTCGATTGCGTCATCCCCACGCGCGTCGCTCGCCACGGAACGGCGATTACCCGCAAGGGGAACGTGGCGATCAAGGCCGCCAAATGGATCCACGACCAAGGTCCAGTTGAAGAAGGGTGCGATTGCTACTGCTGCCGCAATTTTTCCCGCAGTTATGTGCGGCATCTTCTGTCCTGCGGCGAAATTCTCGGCTTGCGGCTTTTGACGATACACAATGTCTACGCTTTGAATCGTTTTATGGAGGAAATGCGCGCGGCCATTGCCGACGGCAGCTTCCTCGATTGGAAAGAACAAGTAAAAAAGGATACAATCCATGAATGACACTCCCCAGGCGGCGACCGCGACGGAAATCCAAAATGTCGAAGGCGCTCCGGAAGTTTCCGCTTCCGCTCCCAATCCCATTATGCAGTTCCTGCCTTTCATCCTCATTTTTGCGATTCTCTATTTCATGATGATTCGTCCGCAGCAACGCAAGGAAAAAGAGCGCCGGAAGATGATTGAATCG
>CALYTX010000225.1 GCA_945487985.1 uncultured Verrucomicrobiota bacterium
CCGGCCCGGACAGCGTAATATTAGAAAAAGTCTGACCATCGAAAACACCATCAACCTGCAGCAAATACCCGTGAAGAGTATGGACTTCGACCGGAAACTTTAAGCCATATCCAGCCACGCCGACAACGCTGGCGGACACCGCGCCGGTGGCGCAGGCGCCCGACTCAGCCTCGACGCCGCGCTCGTAAGTTCTTATCGACAAGCGCCCAGGCGGAGAATACTCAACGAAATCGACATTTGTGCCCTGGGGCGCGAACTCGGCGCTGAAACGGATTCTCCTGCCCTCGCCTTCAACATCCGCACGTGAGACATCCCCCACTGGAACAATCCGGTGGGGAACGCCCGCAATGCAAAAATCCTTGCTTAGCAATCGCGGCGCGGGGACGGAAACGCGCACTCGCGTTGGCTCCTCAATTTCCGCCGCTACCATTCCGGCACGAGTTTCAAAAAGCATTTTATCCGCCCCAACCGCGCCGATATCACGCGCAAACGCGGCGACACAGCGCGCGCCGTTTCCGCAAAGATCGGCCTCTGTGCCATCGGGGTTGAAAAACCGCATCCGGAAATCGGCCGCGACTGAGGGCTGCACGAGAATCACCCCTTCGCAACCGATGCCGGTGCGGCGGGCGGCAAGGGCGGCGACGCGACCGCCATCGCCGCAAGGGAAGGCGAGCGACCGGTCGTCGATAAGCACGAAGTCATTGCCGGCACCGTGCATTTTCGCAAAAGAAAACCTTGCCATGATCAAAAAGCCTCCAAAGCCTCGAGCCAACTCAACCGCATCGGCGGCAGTTCCTCCCCGCCATTGAGGCGCACGAGATCGGCGAGAATCCGGAACGCCTCATCGAGCACAATGTCGTTGTTGTCGCGACGGTTGCGATGACGGCGGCCTTTTTTCGCGTCGGATTGTTCGCTCTCTTCCGAGTCGAGTTCACTCAAGTCGCGGTCGGCGCGCATCATCGCCTTGCGCGCTGAATATTCCAGCGGAACCTCTTCGCGCTCGCCGATTGCCTTCATTCCGGCCACATTCTCGAGGTGACGCAAATAGCGCTCGTCCTTCGCAAGCCGGGCGGCCGACGCTTCCGCCAGCGCACCCAGATGGATATCCATATTCCAGCATTTGCGATAGCGCGCGCCGCGGATTCTGGTGAATGGCAAAGCGTAGGTGAGTTTATCCTCGCCGATATCGAGCGAATCTAATAGCGAAGGAAGATGAATGTCGGCAGCGATGCCTTTAAGTTGCGTAGAGCGCCCATCGACACGGTAAAATCTGGCCGTGGTGATTTTCATCGAACCGAATTTTTCCGGACCCATCCCCATCACCGTCTGCACCGTGCCCTTACCGTGGGTGGTCGAATCGCCCAGCACAATCGCCCGACCGGTGTCGCGAAGATGCCCGGCGACGATTTCCGAAGCCGAGGCGCTCGCACGATCGACCAGCACCACAAGCGGCTTTTTAAAGGCTACGGGGTTGCCCGGCGGAATAGGCAAGGACGCCACCTGGCGGGTATCTCGAATCTGCACCACCGGCCCATTGGGGACGAAAAGTGCCGAAAGCATAACGGCCTCGCGCAACGAACCGCCGCCATCTCCGCGCAAATCAAGCACCATGCCTTCGACATCCCTGGAGTTGAAATCAGCGACAAACTGCGCGACGTCGGCTGCCGAACTGCGGTATCCCTCCTGATCGGGACGCTTATCCATCGAACCGTAGAAGCCCGGCAAATACACATACCCCAGACGATTGGTGAAGCCGCCTAACGACACCGTTTCCACCCGCCCAGTAGCGGCCTGGTCTTCAAGCTTGATCTCGTCGCGAACGATTTCAATAAGCTTACGCTGCGCTCCGGAGGGGTCGGAGCGAGGGATTATCTCAAGCGTTACGTGCGTGCCCTTGGGGCCGCGAATCTTGCGGATGGACTTCTTCATTGGCTGCCAGGTGACATCTTCCATCTCGCCGTCGCCCTGCTTGACGCCAACGATTTTGTCACCCTCCTCGATTCGTCCATCATTGTCCAGCGGTCCGCCGGGAATAATCTCAGCAATCTTGAGCGCACCATCTTCCATCTGCAGCACCGCGCCCACTCCGCAAAGGGTGAGGCTCATATCCATGTCGAAATCCTCCTTCGACGCGGGTGAAAGATAGTCGGAATGCGGATCGTAGGCGCGAGTAATCGCCGATAGATAATGCTGCAGCACCGCTTCCTCGTCCGGCTCGGTGAGCACATTGTAGTATTGGCGGTATTTCTTGACGAGAATCTCTTCCGGAGGCGTTTCGTCATCCGCACAGGGCGACGCCTCATCTTCTTCGTCCTCCCCGCAATCCTCATCCGGCAGCCCTGTCTGCGCGCCGCTGGCAGCAACCTTGCGCGCCTTGCGCGCAGCGGCATCTTCGCGATCGAGTTCACGGGTCAACACCAACGCGAGCATTTCATTCTTGAGCCGGCGCCTCCAATATTCGTTTGCCTCCTCAACCGTCGCAGGCCACGGGGCGTCTTTGCGCTTGATGCGGCAGGTCTCGTTCGATGAAAAATCAAAACGCGCGGCGGCCAGCAGGTTAGTCGCAAACACGATGCGTTCCTTGAGCCGGTCGCAGTAGAGCCGGTAAACGTCGAAACCGAAACCGATCTGGCCGGATTTG
>CALYTX010000226.1 GCA_945487985.1 uncultured Verrucomicrobiota bacterium
TCGTCTGCTTCGGGTTTCAGCCGAATTTAACCGGCTTGACGCCCCAAATATCGCTGGCATATTCGAGAATTGCACGGTCGGACGAGAAACGCCCAGAACGGGCGATGTTCACGAGCGACATGCCATTCCATTTCGCTTCATCACGATATGTTGCATCAACCCGATCCTGCGCGGCAATGTAGCTCTTAAGATCACCAAGCAACATGTAGTAGTCGTTGTAATCAAGCAACGAACGGATAATCGGCTCGAAGAGTCCAGGCTCCAGCAACGAGAACACATTCGACTTAATCATGTCGATTGCCTGCTTAATCTCGGGCTCGGAATTGTAAATGGCGCGGCTAGAATAGGTCGGCCTCGCCTTGGCCACATCCTCCGTGCGCATACCGAACAGGAACATATTGTCATCGCCGATTTCCTGGTTGATCTCGACATTCGCGCCGTCGTAAGTACCGAGCGTGAGCGCACCGTTCATCATGAACTTCATGTTGCCGGTGCCGGAAGCTTCCATGCCGGCCAGCGAAATCTGCTCGGAAACCTCCGCTGCGGGCATAATCTTCTCGGCGAGCGAAACGCGGTAATCGGGCAAAAACGCCACCGACAGCCGTCCGCGCGTTTTCGGGTTGGCATTCACCACATCGGCCACCCCGTGAATGAGGCGGATAATGAGTTTGGCCATGTAGTAGCCAGGTGCCGCCTTGGCCGCGAATATGAAACTGCGCGGACGCGGGTCGAACTTCGGATCGCTAACGAGGCGGTTGTAGAAGATGATGATGTAGAGGACCAGCAGCAACTGGCGCTTATACTCATGCAGGCGTTTGACCTGGACATCGAAAATTGCCGCGGGATCGAGCCTGACCCCGAGATTCTTCATCACCCAATTCGACAACAGACCCTTGTTCGAGACCTTGATCTTCTTGAGTGCGGAGAGGAAAGCACCATCGCCGGCAAAGCGCTCGAGTTTCTTGAGCTCGTCGAGACTGGTAACCCACTTCTCGCCAATCGCCTCGGTTATCAGCTGCGCCAGCGCAGGGTTCGCCTTCAGCAGCCAGCGGCGCGGCGTAATGCCGTTAGTGACATTGCGGAACTTCTCCGGACACAGCTCGTAGAAATCCTTGAAAAGCGAGTCCTTGAGAATCTGCGAATGCAACTCGGCCACGCCATTAGTCGACGACGTGCCGATGATGCAAAGATTGGCCATGCGTACGAAACGAGAGCCGTTCTCGTCGATAAGCGACATACGGCGCAGGCGATTGATATCGCCAGGATACTGCGAACTTATCTGCTGGAGGAACCTGCCGTTAATCTCATAGATAATCTGCAAATGACGCGGCAACAACCGCTCGAACATTGGCACGGGCCACTTCTCGAGCGCCTCGGGAAGAATAGTGTGGTTGGTGTAACCGGTCGAACGGCGCGTAAGATCCCAGGCCTTATCCCAATCGAGCCCCTCGTGGTCAATAAGGATACGCATCAGCTCGGGGATAACGAGCGCAGGATGGGTTTCGTTCAGATGGATAAACACCTTATCGGGCAGAGCATCCCAGCCTTGGTTGTCTTGCTGGTAGCGACGGAGAATATCCTTGAGCGAGCAGGCTACAAAGAAATACTGCTGCCGAAGGCGCAATTCCTTGCCAGCCATCGTGTTATCGTTGGGATAGAGAACCTTGGTCAAGTTCTCGGCCAGCACCTTCGTTTCGACAGCGTTGACGTAGTCGCCTTTATTAAAGTGCTCAAGATCAAAGTCGTCGGCAGCCTTGGCCGACCACAGACGAAGCGAGTTGACCGCATTGTTGTAGCCGACGATCGGCAGATCGTAGGGAACGCCCTGCACCTGCTCGGCACCGACCCAGCGCCATTGCTGACGTCCGTTGATAGTTGCACACTCGACATGGCCGCCGAAATGGACAACCTGGGCATATTCAGGCCGGGGCATCTCCCACGGATAGCCGTCTTTCAACCAACGGTCGGGCTCTTCGACTTGACAGCCATTAACAATCTTCTGGCGGAAAATACCGTAATCGTAGCGAAGGCCATATCCCATGCCGGCGAGATCGAGAGTGGCCATCGAATCAAGATAGCATGCCGCCAATCTCCCCAAACCGCCGTTGCCTAAACCGGCATCGGTCTCGAAATCACGCAGGTTATTCCAGTCGATTCCGTAGTCCTTAAGCGCCTCGCGGCACTGTCGATCGGCCTTAAGGTTAATAACGTTGTTACCCAAAAGTCTTCCCATCAAGAACTCGAGCGACATGTAGTAGACTCGCTTGGTATTCTGACGGTGATACTCTTCCTGGGTATTGATCCAACGCTCGACAATGCGGTCGCGAATCGCGTTGGCAAAAGCAGTGTAGTGGTCACGCTCGGTGGCGTTCTCTTCGCTCTTGGCCACAGTATAGCGCAAATGCCACGAGAAATCCTCTTTGAGTCCTTCTACTGATTGTTCGACGCGGCGATCTTTTTTCTTCGTTGTTTTCTTTTCCATGATTTACCCTTCTTCTTCAAATATTTCACACTATCTACTGAAAATTCCCTTGAACGCATCCACAGCCTTGCCGGCGCCCTCGCCAATCGCGTTACCCCCGCTTCCCACCTCCGCCACTCCCTTGCCCCCCCCCTCGCCCCGCCCCATACCC
>CALYTX010000227.1 GCA_945487985.1 uncultured Verrucomicrobiota bacterium
GGCGACGGCGTCGATCTTGCCGTCCATCGCGTCCAGCATCTTGCGGAAGTCGCGGAAACGGGGCACGTTCGGGTACTGCTTGAGCGCGGCGACACACTGCTTGCCGTCAAGGTCCGTGTCGCAGAGCGCGGCGATCTGGACGAGGCCGGTCTTCTCGAACTCCCGGATGTCGTTCCAGGCCTGCTGGCCGATGCCGACACACGCAAGGCGCACCTTGCCGTCCGGGCACTTCGCCGTCGTGCAGGCGCCGATGTACGGGAACGCCCCGGCGGCGAGCGCGGCCTTCATAAACGAGCGGCGGGAGAGACGAGGATCGTATTTCATTCTTTTTCCCCTTGACGTTGACATTCGACGTTTCAAGATGCGGTCTCGTCGCCCTGCGACCGAGCGAACCGCCCTCTATGCCTTCTTTCCGTCGAGTATAGCACATCCGGGCACCAGATGCCACTTCGCAGATTGGACTGCCCCGGGAGTGCGATTGTAAATTGTTGAATCCACTAACTGACATCAACGGGCAGGCGGGACTGCACTGGCGCCACCACAACGCCGCATGCGTCTGCGCCATCATCGCCAGACTGCGCTCCGTAGCATGAGGACCGCCGCGATGGACGCCTACTTTTTCATCGCGGTGAACGCGGCGGGGACCACCTGTTTTGGGAATTACAACCCTTCTCTTCTCCACGGCGCGTCAATAGCTGATCATGAGCGGCACGTGGGCGTCCCGGGCGATCGACAAGGCACCGTACAGCTCTGGCAGGTCGAGGCTCAAGCAGTTCCCAACCATCACAGGCTTGACGCGCACCTGCCCGCCATTGGACAGACTGCGAACCCGCACTTCATCGAGCTTTTCGCAGACCGGCACAATCACTTTTCGCGGCGAACCGAAAATCGCGAGCGGAATCGTTTTAGGCAATGCCGTTTGGCTGATAATTTCGACTGGCGGGGTCGTCTTCTTGCCTGACGCGTCGATTCGCGGCAGAGTTCCGAAACTAATCGCTCCACTCGGGTGGCGTCCGGCAATCACATAAGGAACGTCCTTTTCAAGCGCGACCACTTCTGGGAGCGGCATGCCCCGGGCAACAATTGCCGGCGCCGCCTGCATGACTTCATGCCCCCAGGCCGATCTCAGCCAGACTTCGCCTTCCTTGTAGCGATAACACTCAGAAAGGATACGTTCGCAAGCCGTAGTCGCGTAGTCCGATCTGCCACCATAAACAGGCGCAAAATTCCGCCAATTTGCAACCGCACGGCAAATCATCGTGCCATAACTGTCTACTTGATCAAGATCGCGCATGATGCCCAACCCGTGACTCAAAACCGCCGCGATAATCGGGTCGTCTTCGACATTCAGAATGGTCGAACAGCCATATTTATCGACCAGGCGCGAATAATCTACCGTTCGGTCAAGCGTTGTGACCGAGCCCAGCGGGGATAGCACGTCATAGGTCCTGATTACGTCCGAGAATCGCATGCGCTCGACCAAATCGCGGTCGTCAATATCGACATTAGCGCGTCCGTTCCCGGTAAACACATTCTTCTTTGCATCAAAATGTTGCGAATTGAACGGGGATGTCAGCAACGGACAATGCTCGACCATCAACTCTGGGCAAATCTCTTTCACCAGACGGGAGACCATTCCGCGAAAATCATTTCCGCTGCGCAGTCCCCAATCTACTTTCCAATAGCGAATGCCTGCCCGTGCCGACAGTTCGATGCGCCGCCGGTAGAAGTCCTCGACCCCTGGCGCCAACTTGCCGTGCCGATCGCCTTCACGCTGTGACGCAATCCAAAGCGCCGCGCCCTGCCAGCCGTCGTCCTTTAGTTTTTCATTGATCGCGCGTAACCTTTCCAGCGGCGTCGTGCCCATGGACGGAAACCGCGCCGGGTAGGGCTCAAGCGAGCCAAAGCGCTCGATGCATTTCGAGGGCAGCGAGTCGAACGCAACATCCCATCCGTCGTCAAGCATCATGAAAAGTTGGCTCCGGAAGCCCGCAGCCATTTGTCTTGACCAGCCTCCGCTGCCGAAAATGAGCTGCTCGGTCAAATTGTTTCGCGCGGCAAACGCTCCTTGGTCGCCTGCTATCGCCAAGGGATTTTCCGCCTCGCGTTTTTTGACGAGCCTGTTTTGTATTCCCCACGTACACCAATAATCCGGTGTTGGCGATATACTCCTCCTGCCACCGCCTAATGCCGTGCCAGCCCATGCGGCGGTCGAGGAGAAAATAAACTCGCGGCGTGTCACATTCATAATCTATTTCCTTGAACCAAACCCGGCTTTCATCCGGCCGCGCGAGCCTTCACGCGCGCGACAACCGGTAATCTCATCCTATCCATTCTTCTCGCTTTATTTCCCTATCTTATGATAAAAAGGATGCCCTTGATGTAGGGTTGCATGAGCTCGTCGACGCCTAAAGCCTTTGGCGAGATTCTGATTTCATCTATGTTGCCGGTGAAGACGCCTTCACCGCCGCCAAGCACAAGCTTTGCCTTGGCATAGGCGGCCATCGACGGAATTTGCCCGCTCTTCAAAAGCGTGCGGTTGCGGTAGATCTTCATCGCCACCGTTCCCTCCGCATTCTC
>CALYTX010000228.1 GCA_945487985.1 uncultured Verrucomicrobiota bacterium
GCGCTTTTCGACGGCGTGGCACTTCCCCGAGTCGTCGTTGATCGCGCGCATGACCACACTTCTTTTCATGCTATGGCGGTTTGGAAATCGCGAAGCCAAGCGTCGCGGTAGCAGAGCGTTCTTTGCCAAACATCGGAGTTAAAATCTCGACTTGAGCAGCCTCACTTCCGCGAGAGGGCAAAAATGGGTAAACTCCATGGTTTTTGCCGTTGCCACCGCAGCGCGACTTTTGGTAAAATCCCCGAAAAAAAGGAGAATGTCGGTATGGCGGAATTGATTGTAGCCCTCGACGTGCAAACTCGCGCGGAGGCGATCGAAAAGGTTGAGGCGATAGGCGATGGAGTTGGTTTCTACAAGGTCGGCATGGAGCTTTTCACTGCGGAAGGGCCCGATGTCGTGCGCGCGCTCAAGGACCTGGGCAAGAAGGTGTTTCTCGACCTGAAATTCCACGATATCCCGCGCACCGTCGAGCGGGCGGTGCGTTCGGGCGGCAAACTTGGCGCGGACTTGATCACTATCCATTCCACCGGCGCGAAGGAAATGATCCGCATGGCGAGGCTGGCGGCGGACGAGTTTGGGTCTGACGGCCCCAGGATTCTCGCCGTTACCGTATTGACTTCGCTCGACCAGAGTGATCTGGCCGACGTGGGCGTCGCCGGACGCACTCCGGCCGAGCAGGTGCAGGCGATGGCCCGCTTCGCGATCGACAACGGCGCGCACGGCGTCGTCTGCTCGCCGCGGGAGGTCGGCTCGCTTTCGCGCGCGCTGCCATTCGGGACGCTTTTCGTCACGCCGGGCGTGCGGCCCGCAGGCGCCGAAACCGGCGATCAGAAGCGCGTGGCCACCCCCGCGGACGCCGTCCGCGACGGCGCCACCCATCTGGTCGTGGGCCGTCCCATTCTCGCCGCCGGCGATCCGCCGGAGGCGGCGCGGCGGATTCTCGCGGAAATGGCTTCGGTATAATCTTATTTCGGACAAGAGGGGGAAAATTGAACATGCACAGAATCGGTTCGACCGTCGCGGCCTTTTTCGCCGCGCTGTCGGTGTTTTCCGCAGTCGCGCGCGATGAGGCGGTTTCGCGGCATGAAACGCGCAAGCTTGCGCGGGGATGGGAATTCAAGCTCGCGGACGCGTCCGACTGGCAAAAGGTCGAAGTGCCCCACGACTGGGCAATTGCCGGTCCCTTCGATCCGCTCGGAGAAGGGGAGACGGGAAAGCTGCCGTGGAAGGGGAGCGGCACGTACCGCCTGACGCTCGAATCGCCCGGCGAATTGCGTCCGGGCTGGACGAACGAGCTCGTCTTTGAAGGCGTGATGGCGCGCTCGCGCGTCGTCTTCAACGGACGCGAGCTTGGAGGGTCCGACTACGGCTACATGGGCTACCGCGTAGACCTGACGCCGTTCATCAAGCCAGGCAAAAATGAACTTCGCGTCGAAGTCGACACCCTCGACCACCGTTCGCGCTGGTATCCGGGCGCTGGCATCTACCGGCGGGTGTTGCTCGAGCAGAGCTTCGGACCGCGCGTCCTGCCCGACACGATGGCGATCGTCGCCGGTGAAATCTCTCCGGCTGCGGCGGTCGTGAACGTCTCTTGCGAGACGACGCTCGGCCCGACGAATTTCTCGTTCCGCGTGGAAAATCCGCGATTGTGGGACGTTGCCGACGCAGAACCCAAGCTCTACACGCTCGAGTTCATGGGCCAGCGCTTCCGCTACGGGATCCGCTCTTTCGAGTTCACCGTCGATCGCGGCTTTATGCTGAACGGACGGCGCGTGGAGATCCGCGGCGCGTGCCTGCATTCCGATCTGGGCATTTTGGGGATGGCTTTCAACCGTTCGGCGATGCGCCGCCAGCTCGCCAGGATGAAGGAGATGGGCTTCAACGCGGTCCGCACCTCGCACAACTGTCCTTCGCCCGAGCTGCTTGAGCTTTGCGACGAAATGGGGCTTTTGGTCTGGAACGAATGTTTCGACAAATGGGATTCGACTGCCGGCCGCAGACCGGAGCAGAATCTCGAGGAGTACGTTGCAAAATATCTCGAACGGTTCGTGCGCCGCGACCGCAACCATCCATCGGTCATCGTCTGGTCGATCGGCAACGAAATCGATTCGATGACGTCTGATCCCCAGTCCAAGGACGGCACCACGCGCGAACGCTGCCGGCTGTTCCGCGAGACTGTGCGCCGGTTTGACAAAACGCGCCCCGTCTCGATCGCCAGCTGCGCCTGGTACGATGCGGTTGTCGCCGGCTGCGAATACGACGATCTCGATTTGGTAGGGTGGAACTATTCCACGCGCTACGCCTTTTACCGCGCGAAGCGTCCCTCCCAGCCGGTGATCGAGTCGGAATCGGCCTCGTGCATCGCTTCGAGCGGATTTTACGCCGATGCCTGGCCGACGAGCAAATACGACCTTGCCGTGTCGGCGAGGGAAGTCGATGCGTCGGGACGGAACTGTCCTGGCTGGGGCGATCCGCCCGACCGCGATTTCGAGCGCATGCAGCGCGATTTGTATTGCGCAGGGCAGTTCGTGTAGCGCAATGTGGATTACACTGAGTATGAGGAA
>CALYTX010000229.1 GCA_945487985.1 uncultured Verrucomicrobiota bacterium
CAATGATCCGAAACTGGCCACTAGTGCGTATCTTTCGTATTTAGAAAAGAACATCCGTGCGCGTTTCGGGCTCGAGGGGGCGCCGCTTCGAATTTTCCTTAAGGCGCGCGCTCGCAAGTCGGCCGGTGCCGGCGCGGCGGAATCACCCGCTGTCGATGCGGACAGGAACGCCGGCGATGGCGACTTGGCTTTAAAATCGAAACAATCATGAACGACATGAAAACACCTCCGAGCAATGTCGAGGCTGAAAGAGCCTTGTTGGGCTCGATTCTTATGGATGCGATTGGCCGCAACGGCGATCGCGTGATGGACATCTGCCTTTCCAGCGCCGTGAGCGCCGAGACCTTTTTTGATCCGCGCAACCGTGAAGTGTTTGCGACGATGCTCGCCATGAGCCGCGCGTCAAAGCCACTGGACGCAATTACGCTAACCGAAGAGCTGCGCACCAGCGGCAAGCTCGACGGCATCGGCGGGGCCGCCTATGTGCAGTCGCTAATCGATCAGGTGCAGACCACGGCCAATGCCGAATACTATCTTTCGATCATCCGCGACAAGCAACCTCGCCGCACGATGATTGAACGTGCCGCGCGGGTGATTGAACGCTCCTACGATGAAGGGCGCTATCCTGACCCGCGGACGGTTCTTGGCGAGGCGGAAAAGGATTTTTTGGAGATCGGCGCACGTGGCGGCACCGCTATGCCATGGTCAGAGGCGGTCGAAGAGAGCTTCCGCCGAATCGACCGTCTTTTCAATGCCAAGCGCGCAAGCTTGGAGGGGCTTTCGACGGGTTTGACCCATCTCGATGAAAAGCTCCAAGGGCTGAAGAATTCTGAAATGATCGTTATCGCCGCGCGTCCATCGGTGGGAAAGACTTCTCTGGCGATGAACATCGCCGAGAGCGTGGCCATGGGTCAGATGCTTACGCTGAAAGATGGCTCTTATCCGCCGCTTGTGGGCGTGGAGGCGAAGCGTCGGCCGGTGATGATCTTTTCGTTGGAAATGCCCATTGAGGCGCTGACAAAACGAATGATTGCCGGACGCGCCCACATCAACACCTGGCGGCTCAACCGACAACTCATGTGCAAGGCCGAGCGCGAAAAGCTTACATCCAATCTGTTCAACACTGTGAGCGAAATCAAAGATGCCCCGCTGATTATCGACGATTCCGCCGGACTCGAAGTGATGGATCTGCGCGCTCGCGCTCGACGGGCAAAGAAGCAGTTTGGAATCGAACTGATCGTCATTGATTATCTGCAGCTTTGCCGATGTTCTGAAAAGGCCAAACTGGGTCGGCAGATCGAAGTGTCGGAAATTTCGCAGCAGATCAAGGCCATGGCCAAGGAGCTTAAGATTCCGGTAATTGTGCTTTCGCAGCTCTCGCGTGCCAATGAGCAGCGCGGCGATCGAGAGGAGAAGCCGAAGCTGTCGGATCTGCGCGATTCGGGCGCGATCGAGCAGGATGCCGATGTCGTTTTCCTGCTGCGCCGTCCGTCGCGCACATCGACATCCAAAGACGCCGCCGACGAACGGCTCGCGATTATCGATGTTGCGAAGAACCGCAACGGGGAGATCGGCGAAGTGAAGGTCAATTTCGACAGTCAATATGTTCGCTTTGAAGATCGTCCGCTCGAGTTGCATTCCGATCCGAGCATGGTGTCATCCGAGCCGGTTCCGCAGCCCTCCGATTACGTCCAAGACCCTATGCTGTAACAGATTTGCTATAATCTACGCGAAATGAAGTGTGAAATTTGCCATCAGAACAACGCGGAAATGGCCATCGAGGCGAAGAACGGCCAGCTTGGCGAGGAACTCTACGTCTGCCGTGATTGTGCCCGGAAAGAACGTCTAAACCGCCAGAAAAAAAGTCAGCGCACCCGCAAGATGGCTAATCTGCCGCCGGGGATGTCGATTTCCGTAAGCGGGATGTGCGAGGGCGATGCTCCGCCACCGATCATCGAGGCGATCATGAATGCTGTCAACGGCATAGTGGCAGATATGAGCAGCAAGCCTCAGACTGTAGCGCAGCCCAATCCGGAGCGGGAACTTTCCTCGTTTGCGCTTGAAAAAATTCCAACTCCCTACCGCGTGGGTAAGTTTCTGCATCTCGAGGGACTGCACCTAATCGGCGAGCTCGAGCCGGTGCATCGCGCGATGCGTGCGCTGGGTATGCAGCTGGCCGGCATCGAGGCCGACGGCGTGCGCGAAACCGGCCATGTCTACGAGGTCAAGTTCGAAGGCTCCGCCGATCGTGCCCGCCGCGTGGTCGAAGATCTTGTAACGCAGGAGCGCAATGCGCGCGTGCGGTTGTTCGAAGAAATGCCGCGGGTGCTGGGCGATTCGCTTTGTCGCGCGCTGGCCATTCTCAAAAACGCGCGGTTGCTTTCTCCAGGCGAGTTGTTCGACCTGCTCTCGCCGCTTAGAATTGCGGCAATTGAGAAGATGATCGAAGGCGCAACCTTGAAGGAGATCAATCTGATGATGTCCGCGGGGGATTGGGGGTCCCGCGAAGAAAATGTGGCGGTTGGAGAGCGCGATCGTATCGAGGCGGCACGC
>CALYTX010000230.1 GCA_945487985.1 uncultured Verrucomicrobiota bacterium
ATTGGGTCGTGAGCTGCCACCCAAGGCATCGTTGCTTGAACTTCTTTCCGACATGAAGCTTCGCGAGTTTATAGGAGACGATGACCGGCTGTGCGATCTGGAATTTGTGCGCATCCTCGGCATAAACGCCGAACATAAGCGCAAGGTGAAGCGCACCCAAAAGACATTTTCGTTGTAAAATAAGGAGAAACAATTATGCTTTATGCTACAATCTTGCTTGCGTGTGTCGCGGGCGCATTAGGAGCGGCACTCGCGGTTTCCCGTTCGGCGTTGCGCGGCACACGACAGTCATTAGCGGAACATTCCGATGAAGTGCAAAGGCTGCGCGGTGAGAATGCAACGCTCACGGCGACGCTTGCCGCCAAAGACGAAGCGATGGCGGCGCGGCTTGCAGACAAAGACCGTGCCTGCGAGGAGCGCCTTGCAGAACTAAGGCACACGCTCGAGGAAGCCATCGCACGCTTGCGCAGCGAGTTTTCGGCTTTGGCTGCGGACAAGCTGGAAGAGAAAACGGGTATGCTCTCCGAACGCAACGCAAAGGATGTCAAACCTCTCTTTGATGCGCTCAGGCAGAACATCGACGAATTCCGCAAGGCGGCTGAATCTACACGGGAGTCTAATGTTAAGTTAGGTGGAGAGCTCTCGGCCCGAATCGAAGAGGTGGGGCGCAAGGCGCAGAGTCTCGGACGTCAGGCGGACGACTTTGTCACGGCGCTCAGGGGCGGCAACAAGAGCCAAGGCAACTGGGGCGAGGGGATAGTGCGTAATGTTTTGGAGGGCGCGGGATTGCGTCCGGACACCGACTTTATTGAGCAGCATGGCGCGATTGACGCTGGAATGCCAGACTTCACCGTTCTCGATGGAACCCACCGGAAAATCCTCATTGACGCAAAGGTAAATATCGACGCATTCCTTGAGGCCGATCGGGCGATCAAGGAGGGGCGTGCCGAGGATGCTGAAAAGTTGCTGGGCGAACACGCCAGGAGAGTACGCATGCAAGTTGCGAATCTGTCCTCCAAAAACTACCCTGTCAAACTCAAGGAGCACGATGCGGATCTCGAGGCGGAATATTCGCCAGTCGTTATAATGGCAATGCCGAGTGAGGCGACATACTCGGCGGCCATTTCCACTGATCCGCAACTTATTTCGTATGCCAATGAACATGCTGTTGTCCTGGCTTCTCCGCAGATGCTGTTTGGGTATCTCGTTCTTTTTAAGATTGGCATGGATAGACTCAAGGTCGATCGTAATAATTTGAACATTTCGAACCGCGCCAGGCAGATACTTGAACGCATGGATGCCGCTTTTGCCGCGTTGGAGAAGATCGGCAAATCGCTGGATAACGCGCAAGCGCAGTATCATGAGGCTATGCGCAAGCTTGGCGGCGAGAATGGCGCGCAGAGTATTCTCGTGCCAGCGCGCGAACTGGCAAAACTCGCGTCGAAAACAAAGAAGCCGGTGTCGCTTGCGATGCAGCAGGGAGATGTTGGCGAACTTGCAGACGGCCAATAATCGGCGACGGCTAAAAAGGAAATCGAAGCCCGATCTGTCCGAGGGTGCGCTTGGCAAAACTTCCGTCGCGGGGTCAGCTGCAAATTACCTGCCGGCATGCGCACTTGCCAAGTCGGGTTGATTTGTTGTATAATACTTTTTCACGGAGAAAAAGCGAATGAATAGCGAACTTTTGAAAAAAGCCCACGAGAAGATTGCTTCGGTTCCGGTTTTGGTGAACCTTATTTCCAAGCGCGAGCGCGAGCTTATCAACGGTGCCAAGCCGTTGGTGAGGCCGACATCGCTTGATGAAGATAAGTGCGACGTGGCGCTGAGGGAAGTTGCCGAAGGCAAGTTGATCGCCGAGATTGATTTCGATGCCATTGCGCGCGCCGAGGAGGCCAAGCGCAAGTGGACGGAGAAATCGGCGAACATTCTTTTCGCCGATTGAGAGGCGAATCTGCTTGAAGGAAAAGCCGTTCAATCCCGTTTTCGCCGAAAACCGAAAGGCTCGGCATGATTATACCGTGCTCGATACAATCGAGTGCGGTATTCAACTTTCAGGCACCGAGGTCAAATCGGTGCGGGTAGGTGGCGTTTCGCTTGCGGGTGCGTACGGGGCGGTTTTGCGGGGGGAGCTGTGGCTGGTTGGCGCGGATATCGCCGCTTATTCATTCGGCAACCGTTTCAACCACAATCCCAAATCGATGCGCAAGCTGCTGGTCCACGCCAAAGAGGTTGAACAATTGCGTCTCAAGACCGAGGCGAAGGGACTTACGCTGATTCCATTGAAGTTTTATCTAAAGCGGGGGCGGATAAAAGTGGCGCTTGGAATTTGCCGCGGCAAGGCGGCTTACGACAAGCGCGAGCAACTGAAGGCAAAAGCTGTCCGCCGCGACCTTGAAAGAGGCGGCTGATTTTTGGTATAATACGAAAAATTTCTGAATAGAAAATAGATTCTTACGTAAGGAGAGATTAGAACCATGTCGATGATGAAGGCCTTTGCGAACGCATTTCACATTCCGGAGTTGAGCAAAAAAATTCTAATCACACTTGGGCT
>CALYTX010000231.1 GCA_945487985.1 uncultured Verrucomicrobiota bacterium
CACCCTTGCGCAGGCGCACCTCGTCCATCCAGCCATTGAACGAGCCATACCCCGACCCTGCGCAGCCGCCGAAGGCGAAGTCGCCTTTTTGAGCCGCTGGACTATTTTGAAATGTCCCGCCTTCGACCGATATTGCGCCATTGCAGTAGATGCGATATCTTGCTTCATCGTAAACCAAATCTACCTTTATCCAGGCGGTTTTCAGGTTATCAAATTGGGTCACTTTTGGGTTGGCAATATTTTTATCAGAGGTAGAGGCTGTATAGATGCGGATGGATGTTGGCTTATCGGAATTAACGTTAAACTGCATAGCCCAGCTAGGATCAGTATCGTTTGCCTTGCGCCCGATTAAATACGCCCAATCCGAATTGCCGGCCATTTTCGCCCAGAAGGAGGCGACGAACGAGGTGCCGAGATCATCAACCTTGGCCTTCTTTACGGCGTCCTGACTGAGATCCAGAAACACGCGCCCATTCGCATCGGAGGCGCCGGTTTTAGTCGAGATCCGCCGCGCCGCGCCGACAGGACCGGAAACCTCGGCAAGCGAGTTCGCGTGCGACACCATATCGAGGTCGTTGGTAGTCGAGTCAAGAACGGTTTGGACGCCGTTACCCGTCTCGCCCAAATGCCAGACGCCCGTGTAATCATTCCACACTCCGTCCGTAGCGAGCTTCGAGCCGTCCTTCGCGCTGCGGTAGCACATGGCGAAGGTCGCCCCATTGGTGACCACGGGAACCTTGACCCAAACGAGCGATGTGCCATTACGATTCCAAGTGTCGATTTCATGCGGAATCACCTTACCCGCATCATCGACGAAGACGAGGTCGGCGCCAGCCTCGTTGTAGAAGTCGGCGTAAGTGAAGCCGGCGGGCGAATCCTCGGCGAGCTTGACGAGTACCGGGAAATTGGCAAGCGGTTCGGTGGTCTCGTAATTGACCGTGAATCTCACCGCACGGCCGAAGTTCTCGTAGACGAACATCCCGCCGTCGGAACTCCAAACGACGTTCGGATCTTCCGCGACTGGTCCCTCGGGCTCGGCAGGCGGGACTACTTCATTCCTATAGACATTGTGGAAATTGATCGCACCCGTTTCGGGAGCCGTATCGGAAAAGTCCAATTCCGCGTCCTGGGCAAGTCCGGGAACAGAAAGAAGCATCGAAAAAGCCGTATCGATAGCCGGCAGCCCAATGGTGGTGGCGTAAGTAACCGACTCCACTGTTCCGGTAAGCGTAATATACTTGTTAGAGAATTCGCTCACCGTGCCTATGTTGTTGGCGCAAATCACTGTTTGCGTCCCCGCCGGCTGGGCGTAGGTCGCACCAGGTCCGCTCAAAGCAACGAGCGTACCGCCGTTGACGGTAATGGTGTGGGGAGCCTCTTCGGTATTATTCACATCTAAGCCGTAAGACCCGTTGCCGTCCGCTTCTATGGCCGTCGTGTAAGCAAGGACGAGACCGCCGTTGATTGTGATATTGCCGTTGGCATCGATCGCATCGTTACGGGTCGAGTTGGCGTAAACCTTGCCGCCAGAAATATCGATATTGCCTTGGGCGCTAAGGCAATCGTCGCCCGCAAGCAAATCGACCGTGCCGCCGGAAATGGCAATCGACGCTTCGGATGAAATCGCCTCGGAGCCAGTACCGGGAACGGATATGGAAATCGAGCCGCCCTCGATCGTGACAGCTTTGCCGGCCTTGATCGCCCGGAGATTGGCCGCAGGGTCGGCCGCGGTGAAAAGCGAAATCCCGCTGCTTTCGACAGCACTATCATCGGTAATGCGAATCGACGGCGAACCGGTTACGGCAAGCGTTCCGTCAACATCGATGAAACGCGACGATTCCCCGTAAAGTTTGGCGGTTAGTTCGCCGCCGGTGATGGCTGTAGCCGACGAGCCCTTGTTGACGCGCAGCGCAGACGATTTGGCGCCGCCTACCTCGGCCGCAAACGAGCCGGAGCGGATTTCGGCGGTCATGTTCTTCGAGGCGAGGAAAATGCCGTAAACGGTGCCTTCGCCGGAAGTAGCGATTGTCACCGCGCCGCCATCGACGAGGAAGTTGCCGTTGACGGTCACGAGCGTATTGGTCGTGTCTACCGTAGCGGAACCAGTAACTGCGAACGTTCCGTTCGAAACGATGAGGTTATTGACCGTCATCGGGCCGGTGAGGTCGAGCTCTCCCTTGCCAGTGAATGTGATGTTGCCCGCGCAAGTGATGGCGGCGGCGGTGGACGTATAGCCCTTCTGGCGCTTCACAATATAGGTGCCGTCGCCGAATTTGATGCCGGCATTGAAAAAGGCATTGGAAAAGACGTATTCGCCCGACCTGTTGATGACAACTTCTTCGTTGTACGTGCCGTCGTAGCCAGTAGCTTCCACCGGGTCGCCCTGGATGACCGTCGTTTCATCGGCGGCAAAGAGGTTCACTTTGCCCGAGCCGGCGAAGACGGCGTTGCCGAGCAGCACCTCGTCCGTGAGCGTGTCGGTATTGGCCGCGACGTAAGCCTTGCGGTCGGCAACGACGGTGATGGTGCCATT
>CALYTX010000232.1 GCA_945487985.1 uncultured Verrucomicrobiota bacterium
ATGGCAAAACCGTCTGGCATTTGATGGCACCGGAAATCTGGGAGAAGGGCAGCGGCGCGATAACGGTATTGCACAAGTAGGTGGCTTACTGAAGCCTGTCCCCGGTGGTTCGTCTGAAATGTTCAGGCAGAGGGCCTCGGCCTCGCGGGGACCCGCTTGTCGGCGTTCGATTATGTCGTATCTTGCCGGTTGACGGGATGAACGGGATGTGGGTGGATTTATGGTACGAAAATACTCTTCGGACAACGGGATGAGAAGTGAAAGTCAGACAAATATCGCGGGCGCATCGGCGTTCATTTTGGGCGCGGCGCTGATTGCGTCGCAGTTGCTTGCCGCCGAGCCCTTTATGGATGGCTATTCGCTGAATGAAGGCAGGGCAATCAGATTCACGCAGGCATTGCCGCGAATGAGAAACGCTCTTACCGGAAAGCCCTGCGGATGTTTCAACAACAAGGAGCTGGCCATCCCAGGCGTCTTGACCGCCGATAGCCCGGCTTATGGCAATTTCCTTCATCTTCTGCGCAATGTGATAAACAACGAGCGCGCCATGGTGTTTGTGAATGGCGAGAGCTTCATGGTCAATAAAATCTAGGATAGATCAGTGCTATGTCAAGGAATACACCGATATTGATGGGGCTCGCGGCGCTCCTTTGCAACATAGGCGACGCCGCGCTCAAGCCGTTGCCAAGACCGGCGCTGCCGGATCCTGCGGGACTGAGGATCAACGCCGGCAAAGCAATCAAGTTCCTAAATCCGCTTCCACGTCTGCAGTGTGGCGAGAATCGTTGCGGAACCTACAACAATTGGGAGTTGGCCTACCCCGGGGTTCTCACAACAAGAGACCATGACCTTGGCGATGTGATGTGGCATCTCAGGAAGGTCGTCTGGGCCGACAGGCGACAGGTCTTCATCGACGGACGCGTGCTCATGTGCCAGCTCAATTGGATTCGCGATCATATTCATCAGATGAAGGGCTATTGCCACTGGGAATATGACCTGACTAGCTTCCTCGATTTTATTCTTGACACCCAACGCGCCGATGGGCAGTTCTTCGAGCTGATGAAACAGCTTGACGATTATCACTGGCGTTTTGTCAATCCCGATTGCCGCATTCTCTATCCGGATGATAACCAAGCGCTTGTGCGTTTGGAACTTGAGGCGGATATCGAGTATTTGATGGTCGAGGGCTGTTTGCAGGCTTGGCGCGTCACCGGTGATGACGAATGGCTCAAACGCGCCCTGCCGCGGCTTGAGAAGGGCATCGACTATCAGACGAGCGACATGAAACGCTGGGATGCTAAACTCGGGCTCTGCAAGCGTCCCTATACGATTGACACCTGGGACTTTACCGCCGACCCGCTCTCTGGACAAAACCGCACCATCCAGCTGGACGAACCGATGGCGGCAATGCATGGCGACAACACCGGCGTGATACAAGCGATGAATCAGCTGGCGTGGATCAACGACCGCTTCGGCAAACCAGGCAAGGCAAAAGAATGGCGTGAACGGTCGAAGCGATTGCGCGCGAATGTCATGAAATACCTTTGGAACGGTAGATTCTTTCGTCACCAATTGCCGTTGAATTGTCCGCCGCAGGATGAAAACGAGGACAAGCGCTTGTCGATGAGCGACGCGTATGCACTGAACCGCGGCGTTTTGACCAGTGATCAATGCCGCAGTATAATCGGGGAATATATTTCGCGCCGCGGCCAGACCGAGGCCTTCGCGGAATGGTTTACAATCGACCCGCCCTACGAAGATTTCGGCCCCAACCCCAGTCACCGCAAGGGGCAGTATGTCAATGGCGCGATATGTCCGTTTACCGCCGGCGAATTGGCGAAGGGCGCGTTTGAAAATGGCTATGAGGCATACGGATGGGAAGTCTTGGAGAGAATTGTGAAGATGGTGCTGAGGGATGATGGAAAGATATTCTTCCTTTACCATCCAACCAGCGGCGAGCCTCAAGGACGCGGGCCAAGCGCGTGGGGCGCTGCGGTGATATTGAGTGCAATCGACCAGGGCCTTGCCGGCGTACAGGATCTTGACAAGCAGTATCGCAAGATTCGCTTTGCACCGCGTTGGGCGATTACCCCTTACAACGAGGGGCGCTATCTGACAGGTTATGAACTTTCAAAGAAGAAGGTTGATGTCCGTTGGGTGTTTGCCGAGAGGGGGTTTCGATACAATCTTGAATCGCCGGCCGAGGAAGTCACAGCCCATTTGCTTGTTCCCAGCGGTCGAATGCCGAAGAAGTTATTGGTGGATGGCGTTGAATCTCCCTTTGAATTGAACGACGTCTATGGTTCAAAGTATGTCGATGTAAAGGTAGCGCCTAAAAAAGGTGTAGTCGATTTCGAGATTCTTTATCAATAGCTCGAATTTCCAAGCAAGTGGGTGGAGGTCATCATTCAGAAACTGGTCGCCAGGGAGATCGCCTTGTGCCGCATTGGAGAATTCCGCGAAGGTCAGCGCGATTGCGTGAACGCATAGCCGCCCGGGCCTACACGCCTTGGCTTTTCACCCGGCAGAAG
>CALYTX010000233.1 GCA_945487985.1 uncultured Verrucomicrobiota bacterium
TTCGCCGATCTGCGCACGTAGCGCGGCGATAAAGTGCTCGTAGATAGGCCGAGCCTGGTCGGCCCTCGCCGCCGCGGAAAAACCGGGGCGGTTGCCGTGGGCGGTATCAGCATAGAGGGTAAACTGGGAGACCACGATCACCGAGCCGCCGACATCAGCAAGCGAACGGTTGGTTTTGCCGGATGCATCCTCAAAAATCCGCAGCCGCGCCGTTTTCCCAGCCAGTCGCTCGGCGTCGGATAGTGTGTCAGAATGCGTGACGCCGAGTAACACGACAACTCCATGGGCGATTTTCGCCACCGCCTGACCGGCGACATCGACCTGCGCCATGGCTACACGCTGAATCAACGCTTTCATATCCCGCCGCCCCTCATTTGCGCTCGATACCCGACCCGAGTGCCGATAACTCGTGCTCGATGGCAACATAGCCGCGATCAATCACCTCGGCATTGAGGATGACCGAAGTTCCCTTTGCGGCCAGCGCGGCAATCACCAACGCTATGCCAGCTCGAATGTCGGGCGAACTGAAGGTTCCGCCGTAGAGCTGCGAAGGGCCGGTAACCACTACTCGGTGCGGATCGCATTGAACTATTTTGGCGCCCATCTGCCGCAGACTATCGACGAAATACAGCCGAGATTCGAACATCTTCTCGAAAAACAAACAAGTGCCGCGCGTCTGGGTTGCCAGCACGATGAGAACCGACATCATGTCTGACGGGAAAGCCGGCCACGGACCGTCCGCCACCGATGGAATCGCATCTCCTAAGTCGTAGCGCATCTTGCGGTGCTTTTTCGGCACATAGTGCAACTTGCGTTCGGAGGCGGAAATACTCCAAGTGACGCCGAAACGCTTGAACGCCCCTTCCATTATCTCGAAGGGCTCCGGATCGATGCCTGTAAGCGTAAGCTCCCCGCCGGTGACCGCTGCCGCAGCAATATAGCTTCCTGCCTCGATGTAATCGCAGCCGACGCGCGCCTCGCACCCGCCAAGACGCTCGACGCCCTCGACCCGGATGCGATTGGTGCCCGCGCCTTCGATTTTCGCGCCCATCGACACGAGCATTCTTGCCAGATCGCAAATGTGCGGCTCGCACGCGGCGTTATAGATTTCAGTTTTTCCCTTGGCCAGCGAAGCGGCCATAAGAATGTTTTCCGTAGCCGTGACGCTCGCCTCGTCGAGTAAAATCTTTGCGCCTTTTAGCTCACCTCTGAAACGTAGCGTTTTGCGTCCCGCGATGGCCTTGGCGCCCAACGCCTTAAAACCGGCGAAATGGGTATCGAGTCGACGGTGGCCAATGGCGTCGCCGCCTGGCGGCGGCAGATTCGCACGCGCCGCGCGCGCCAGAAGTGGACCGGCGAAGAGAAAGCTCGTGCGCAGTTTCGCGGCAATTTCCGGTCGAATGATCGCTGTGCGCAACTTGGGAGTAACGAGCGTTGCCGTATGCGCCTTGAAATCGCGCGAAACTTTCGTGCCGAAGGTGCGCGCGGCCTCGAACATCGCGGCGACGTCGGCGATATCCGGCACATTGGTGAGCACCACCGGCTCGGAAGTTAACAGGGAAGCGGCGATCATCGGCAAAACCGCATTCTTGTTGCCGGCCACCGCATGGGTTCCGGCAATCGTCTTCCCGCCTTGGATTATCAGTCTTCCCATCTCAAGCCTGCCAACCATGCTGCGGCGGATTATCATCGCCGACATCCAGTTCCATCCGCTTCGCCTCGCGGACGAGCCCCCGAGAATAGGGATGGGATGGATTTTCGAAAAACGCCTGCGGATTGCCGGATGTTTCCACCACCCGGCCGTCCTTCATCACCGCAATTTTCGTGGCCATTTGTGATACCACGCCCAAATCATGAGTAATCAAAAGCACCCCAGAATTGCTTTGGTGCAACGATTTGATTAATTTGAGAACTTGTGCCTGAATAGTGACGTCGAGCGCGGTTGTCGGCTCGTCGGCAATGATTAAATCCGGCCCGAGCATCAACCCCATGGCAATCATCACACGCTGCTGCATTCCGCCGGAAAGCTCGTGCGGATAGGCGCGGGAGCGAACCGCAGGATCGGGAATGCCGACTTTCCCCAGCCACTCCAAAGCCATCGCCGCGGCAGATTTTTTTGCCATCTTCTCGTGCAGCAGAATCGTTTCCACAAGTTGGTCGCCGATTCGGTGCAAGGGCGAAAGCGACCCCATCGGATCCTGGAAAATGACGCCGATCTTTTTGCCGCGGATCTTCCGCAGTTCCGCTACCGGCATCGTTAGAATATCGGCGCCGTCAAGCAAAATGCGTCCCTTGGGGTAGAACGCCGGCGGACACGGTAGCAACCTCGCCACACTCATCGACACGGAACTTTTACCCGACCCCGATTCACCCACAATCCCCAGAATTTCGCCTCGGTCGAGCTTTAGATTGACATCGGCAGCCGCGATATTGACCGCCCCTTCGTCATTCTTAAACGCCACGTCCAAATCTTCTATCTCAAGCAACATACCGCTATTTTATCATATTTCCCAGACCGTAG
>CALYTX010000234.1 GCA_945487985.1 uncultured Verrucomicrobiota bacterium
TTTCATCACGTTGAGAAAACAAGCTTCGAACGCCGCGAAGTCAACGGCCGTCGCCACCAGGGCTGACAACGCGAGGGCAAGGCACACATTTTCTTTCTTGAACAAGCGCATGCGCATATTAGGGGGTCAGAGGGCTTTTGGGGAAATGCCGATTCCAGCAGTTCTGCCATCAAACTTCGGATTTACTTTTGGAATCCAAGTTTACTTCTGGACGCAGCGTAAAACGCGGCTTCATACGGCTGCAGCGCGACCTTGAACGTCCGCTTGACGCCGAGGTCCGTCTTCTTGCGCATGTCAGTCACCTTGAATTCGCCGCCGAGCTTCACTTCCGTGACCCCGTCGGAGCCGTTGGACTCGCCTTCACGGACAAAACCGAGATAGAACTCGTCTCCGCCCGCCATCGGCTCCAAAAGGAAGGTTCTAACGCCGGTAATCCCGCCGGAAACGAATTCCACGCGGCGACGCGGCAGATATTTCGAGAATTTTGCGTAAATTCCATCTCGGTAGGCGACGGCGTCCGCCACCTTCGATTTCATCATCCTCAGGTTGCGGTACTGCGGCAGCACCCGGTCGATGCGCACCGCCCCTTTTCCGGACGCGAAGAGATCTTCAAGCGCGCTTTTGCCGAGATAGTTGCAGTGGATGTCGTGCGTCGCGCTCAGACGGTCGCCGACCACGCAGCCACCGCGGGCGGCAAACCTGCGGACCGCGGCAAGCTCTTTTTCCGACATTGCCGACGACTCCGGGAGAATGAGCACCTTCGCGGGCGTACGCTCAAGCTCGCCGTCCTCAAGTTCCGCATACGCGACGAAGCGGTACGACAGATTCATGTCGTCAAGGAGCTGGCACCACACCGCGCGGGCGGCAAGGAAACCATCGTAGCGCTTTTCGATCTGCGCGGCGTGAATCGACGCCTGCGAATAGTGGATAAGCACCTGCGGTTTCTCGTCGAGCGTACGAAGGAGCGCCGCGCCCCCCTCGATAAAGAACTTGAGCGCGTCGCTCAGTTCCTTGACCTGTTTCGGAATGGTGTAGTCAGGCTGCAGGACGTTGATCCCGTCGTAATAGGAAACGCCGAAATTCTTGAAGCGCAGCGCATCGAACCAGGCACGACGCTCCACGTTCGGGCCACTCGCGCCGTAGCCGTACCACGGCTTGATGAGCGGCCGGCGGAAGGAGCGCACGATTTCCGCAAGATTGTCGACGTCATAGGCAGCAGCGACGCCGATTACGTCCGAAAGCAGCCACATATCCATGCCCGTCCAGCCGTTCGGCGGCTGGGTGCCGGACATGTCGAGCGGCACACCCGGCGCTTTCGCCTCGATCGCCTCCTTGACCTTACGGAAATAGCCGCAGTAGGTAAGCTCCATGAACCGACGGTGGTCGGCCCATGCGGCCCAGCGGCGATCCTTCGAATGCAGCTTGCGCGCTTCCTCGGTGATGAGCGGCGTCACCATGTCCCATGCCGTGAAATCGGTGCCCCAGGATTTGTTGAGCGCATCAAGATCGCCGTACACCTCCTTAAGCCACACGCGTTCGGCGGCGAGAGTCTTTTCCGAGAAGCAGAAGTCGAACGCGGTCCCCCACTTGGTGAGCGAGTTTTCGTCGCCGCAGTCGAAACTCCTTGGCGAATACTTTAGGAACTTGTCGATGTTGCGGTTGACCCGCGCGAGGTCGGACGTCATGAACTCTTCGTCATGGTAGCACGGCTTGCGGCAGAGATAGCTGCGGTCGCCGGTCTTGAGATACGGCTCGGAGAAGAGCTGTTCGAATTTAACGATCCGCGTGTCGGTCACCGGGAAGTTGAACTTGAAGCCCATTTTCATCGCCTCGTCGAAAAAGGCGCTCTTGTCGTTCGAATGCCAGAACCTGAGTTCATTCACGCCCGCCTTGCGGTACTGCGCAAAGCGGTAAGGCACCAGATAGCGCCTTAAGCCCGAGCGGTAGCCGCTCTCGCCGACGGCGAACGGAAGCGAACTGTGGTCTTCTTCCTTGACGAGCAAAGGCAGCGGCTCCTTCCTGAAGGTAGGCGCCTTGTCGGTCTTTTTCGCGGTCGCCTTCCAATCGCAAATCTTTCCGGAGGCGTCGCGGAAAAATTCATGAATGATCTCAAGCCCGCCTTCGCAGACGAAAGACTCGCACGCACGCGCCGCGTCCGCCGGAACCTTCACGTCGCGGCCGGCGACCCACGCCACCGCGCGCGCGATGACGCCGAGCGAATAATCCTGATAGCGGAACGCCGGCTCCGTCGCCTCGAATGACACTACCGGTGTCAGGCCTCCGCGCGCGGGATAGTCGAAGTGGACGTAACGCCGGCTGCCGGCCGAATACGCGCGCACTTTGCCCGCGCCGTAAGGCAGAAGTTCCGGCGATACCGCATCCTTGATGTACTTAAGTCCGGCGGCGTCCGCTTTCATCCCCGCCGGCGCCGCATTGGTCGTGCCGATCTCGACGATGCCGACGCCGGAGGCGGCGAGCGCGGCGATCCGGGCGCGGTTTTCGACGTCA